>CANFED010000009.1 GCA_947445995.1 Oxalobacteraceae bacterium
ATGTCGGGCATGCGTGCAACGACATAATCATTGAAGTTGTTTTGCTCCACCACGCCGTCTTTCAAGGTCACGGCCGCACCGGCCAGTGTGGTGCCCAATCCCATCAGAATCGCACCTTGCACCTGAGCCTCGATCGTCAGCGGATTGACTGCCAGATTGCAATGCACGCCGGCTGTCACTGAATGCAGCTTGGGCTTGCCGTCTGCCAGCGATGCCACCACGACGTAGGCCACCACCGAGTTGAACGACTCGTGCAACGCCACGCCATAGGCCTGGCCTGCTGGCAACTTGGTCTTGCCATAACCGGACTTGGCGACCGCAAGATCGAGTGCGGCCAGATGACGCGGATGCTTGTCACCGATGAGCTTCTTGCGATAGGCCACCGGATCGGCACCGGCGATCTGGGCGGCTTCGTCGATCAGTGTCTCCATCACGAACGCCGTATGGGTCGAGCCGACCGAACGCCACCACAACACCGGCACGTTGGCCTTGACGTTGTGAACCGACAATTGCATCGGCAGTCCGTAGGGCACACCCATGCCTTCGGTCATTGTGGAATCCACCCCATCCTTGACGGCGAAGGCTTCGAAAGGCGTTCCCATCATGATCGACTGGCTCACAATCGTGTGGTTCCAGGCGACGATATCGCCCTTTTCGTCGAGCCCGATTTCGGCCCGATGGACGGTGGCCGGACGGTAATATCCGCCCTTGACGTCGTCTTCACGACTCCAGATCACCTTGATCGGGCTGGTTTTTCCAGAGGTTTTCCAGACCTTGGCAACCTGCACCGCTTCGACGATGAAGTCCGAGCTTGGCACCGCGCGTCGACCGAAACCGCCACCAGCCATCATGGTGTTCAACGTGACCTGCTCGACTTTCATGCCTGCCGTGCGGGCGATCGCACCTTGGTCGACGGTCTGGAACTGGGTACCGGCCCAGACCGTGCAGCTATCGGCCTTCAGGTCGACGATGCAATTCAACGGTTCCATTGGCGCATGCGCCAGGTACGGGAACTCATAGTCCGCCGTGATTTTTTTCGGGGCCGCCGCGAGCTTGCCGATATCGGCCTTGATCGCGACGATGCCTGGCTTTCGCGCCAGCTCCTTGTAAGCAATCAGTTGCTTGTCGCTGCTGATTTTTTCGACCGCACTGGTATCCCAGTCGATGACCAGCGCGTCGCGCCCGGTCTTCGCCGGCCAGTAACCGTCAGCGATCACGACGACGCCGCTGCCACCACGATCGGTCGGAACCTCCAGCACGGCCAGCACGCCCTTGACGGCCAGTGCCTTGCTGGCATCGAATTTGCCGACCTTGCCGCCAAACACCGGCGGACGCGCCACCACGGCGACCTTCATGCCGGGCACGCTGGCATCGATGCCGAACACTTGCTGACCGGTCGATTTCGCAAGCGCATCAATACGCGGTGTCGGCTTGCCGATGATCCTGAATGTCTTCGGATCTTTCAGCGCGACTTTTTCCGGCATCGGTTGCTTCATCGCGGCGTCGGCCAGCGCACCATAGTTCGCCTTCTTGCCACCGGGGCCGATGACAACACCGTTGGCGGTACTGCACTGAGCGGGCTTGACTTGCCATTGTTCGGCAGCGGCCGCAATGAGCATCGCCCGAGCGGTTGCACCGATTTCACGATATTGCGTGTAGGAGTGAGCGATGGTGCCCGAGCCGCCGGTCATCTGCATGCCGAACACCGGATCCTTGAAGACGTCGGCGGCGGGAGCCAGTTCGCTGCGCACCTTGGTCCAGTCGCAATCGAGTTCTTCGGCGATCAGCATTGGCAGACTGGTGTTGACACCCTGGCCAAATTCAAGCCGGTTGACGGCCACGGTGATGGTGTTGTCAGGAGCGATACGCAAAAAGGCGTTGGGCGCATACACGGCCTTCGGTGCCTGTGCATTGGCCAGCTTGTTCGCGCCGGGCACGAAGAAGCCGAGCAACAAGCCACCGCCGACTACGCCGGAAACTTTCATGAAACTACGGCGCGACACGGCACTCGGGACCGGACTCACTTCGCCAGTACCAACAGGGGCAGCCTGGTTTATCCATTCAGTACGCATTTGATTCTCCGAAAAATGACAGGGCTCAGGACAGCGCTTTTGACGCATCCTTGATCGCAGCGCGAATGCGCTGGTAGGTGCCGCAACGGCAGATATTGCCGCTCATGGCGGCGTCGATATCTGCATCGGAAGGTGATTTGTTAGAACGCAGCAAGGCGGTGGCTGTCATGACCTGGCCGCTCTGGCAGTAACCGCATTGCGGCACGTCGAGCTTGACCCAGGCTGCCTGCACTGCCTTGCCGATCCGGTCGGCCTGCATTGCTTCGATGGTCGTGATCTTCGCCCCGGCAGCTGCCGAAATCGGTGTCACGCATGAACGGATTGGCTGACCATTCAGAAGAACGGTACAGGCACCGCACAGCGCAGCGCCGCAACCGAACTTGGTGCCGGTCATCTCGAGGTTGTCCCGCAGTGCCCACAAAATCGGGGTGGAAGGATCGGCATCGACCTGCATGTCTTTACCGTTGATATTGAGTGTGACCATGGCGTACTCCGTATGGTGAGGGTGTGCTTGCGCCGGTTCTGCGCGATGATTTGACGAAATATAGCGGATTTTAGCGGGCACCGTACAAGACGCCCGCACCGTTATTTCATGACTGGCGAGCGATTATTGCAACGCGAACTTGGCTTCCAGGCCCTTGACATCCATCGCGCCCGGTACCCGACTGCCGTCGGCAAAGAAGATGGTCGGCGTTCCGGTAATGCGCAGCTTCTGTCCCAGCGCGAATACTTTTTCATTTGGCGTAGGGCATGCGACCGGCGCTGCGGCAGCCTCCTTGCCCCGCAACATCCAGTCGTCCCATGCCTTGTTGCGATCGGCAGCACACCAGACATTCTTGGCCTTCACACCGGAGTCTTCGGACAAGATGTTGTAGAGAAAAGTGTAGACAGTGACGTTATCTACCCCTTGCAGGGTCTGTCGGAAACGCTTGCAATAGCCGCAATTGGGATCTTCGAACACGGCGATGATCCGCTTGCCGTCCCCCTTGACGGTTTTGATGGCCATCTCCAGAGGCAGGTCAGAGAACTTGACCCGACTGACCTCGTCGACGCGCGTCTTCGTCAGGTCCTTGAACGTCTTGCTGTCCATCACGCGGCCAACGAACAGGTAGTTAGCTTGTTCATCGGTGTACAGAATGTCGCCACCGACATGCAATTCATAGAGTCCGCCATAAGGTGTCTTGCGGACGGATTCGACGACGGCACCCTCTCCCAGGCGCGGCTCGATGAGTTTCTTGATTTTGGCTTCCTGCGGTGTTTCGGCGAAAGCAACCAGGGTCGACAGGGTCAGCGAGACAGCGAGTACGGACTTGTAAAGGTTCATGCAATGATTTCCAGTATTGGGGTTGTGTACGCGGAGCAATGAGGCAATTACTTCATGCCTCCGGCGGCATGCGACATCAGGCGTCTTTTTATGACAGGCAACTTATTGAGCAAGTTCAATCCAAGATTGCGAACCAGCCGCAGCGGTTCGAACTGCGACGAAAACAGCCGCTGCAATCCGTCGGTAGCCATCTGCATCATCAGCACTTCTTCCTTGCGCGAACGGGCGTAACTTTGCAACAGGCGTGCCTCGCCGCAATCGCGTCTGGCATCACTGCCAGACAAACCACGTAACAAGGCAGCGACATCACCGAAACCCAGGTTCATCCCGTGCCCGGCAAGCGGATGGATGACATGCGCGGCATCCCCGACCAGTGCGATACGCGGAGCGACAAACTGGTGCGCACGAATCAACGCCAGCGGAATCGCATGAACCCGTTCCGGCATCATCGGCTGCAACTGGCCAAATGGCTGACCGGGCAATGCCGTCAGACGTGCGGCCAGTTGCTGGGGCGACTCGATCATCAGCGTGGCCGCGAGCGCATCCGGTGCCGACCAGACCAGCGAGACGCGCTGCCCTGCCAACGGCAGCAAGGCGATGATTCCTTCACTGGCAGTGAACCACTGGTAGGCGACTCCCTGATGGGCGATGCTGCAGTCGAAGTTGCTGACCACGGCGCGCTGCCCGTAAGGCCGGTAGTCAATACCGATGTCGGCATGGTTCCGTACCCAGGAATGAGCACCGTCGGCACCAACCACCAGTGCCGCCGTCAAGCTAGTTCCGTCCGCCAAGTGGATGTGCGCGCCGTTTGCATCGACATGCAACTGGTCGACGGTACCGTTGACCAGCGTCACATCCCGAGAAAACCGCAGCGCCGCATCGAGTGCCTGATCCAGATTACGGTGCTCGACAATCCAGGCCAGTGCAGCGACATGCGCTCCGTATGCATCAAACTCGATCTTGCCGGCATGATCGCCATCACCGATGACTACCATCGCGTCAATGGCAGCGATGCGTTCGGCATCGAGCGCGTCCCACACTTTCAGCGAGGTGAGCAAATCGCGCGCAACGTCGTTCAATGCATAAACCCGCAAATCCCAGGTCGCAGGCGAGCTTGTTGCAGCAGGCAGGGCTGGAGGACAGAGCAGCGATACCCGGAATCCCGCCTGCGCCAGTCCGAGCGCTGTGGTTTTTCCTATGGTGCCATTGCCGATAACGCAAATGTCGGTATGCATGTAGCTCGATCAAAAGAAGTTTGGATAAAAATACCTGACGTCGATTATAGCGGCTGGTCAAAAATTAGATTTTCCTGGCAGCTTGCAAAATCCGAAAGACTTGCTATACTTTCGCACCTTGGCCTGGTAGCTCAGTCGGTAGAGCAGAGGATTGAAAATCCTTGTGTCGGTGGTTCGATTCCGCCCCGGGCCACCAATAAAATCAAGCACTTAGCCCGTCTCTAACCAGATGGGCTTTTTGCTTTCTGAGGTCCGTGTAGGGCTGGTGTAGGATTTTCGGGCACGTGTAGGCCGGCAGTGTTTTGCGGGCACTCTCGCACCGCTCCTGATTGCGCCGGTATATTGAGTGACGACCAAACACCAAGCGCCCGCCATGCCCGAATCCACACTCTGCCCCTTGCACCAGGAAGTGCTCGCTTCCGAACCCGCCGAAATTCTTTACGGCGTGTATGCCATTGCCCGTGATGTTGAGGATGCCCGCGCAAACCTGTTTCCGAATTCATTTCTGACGATCAGGGGTGGCGGCTTCTACTCGCCGAGCTACCCGAAGCACCAGCACGTGACGTGCTGCCGATCGTGCCGGGAAGCTGAGAAGTTGTGGACTGCTTTGAGGGACAGACCGTTCAGCGAGACTTTTTGACGGTTGGGCGGATTCACTTTACGTGACCGTCACGGAAATTTTTTCTTGATTTTGCCGCCGAAATTTTTTTTTATTCATGCATAACTCCCCAATGTTTGAGGGTTCGACCGATATATACCCCACTCATGGGCGGGTACCCGCTCGCGGACTCCCCCCCGGGGTGTGGGGGTACCCTTCGGCCGTGCCAGTAATCCTCAATTCGCATTGGCGCGTCATCCACCGGAAGGATCACGCTACTCCATCGCGTGCCGCTCTTGGCGCCGTGGCGGATCACTCGGTCAGTTTGCAGTAGCGTGTTCAGCGCATCGATGGTGGTTTTGTACCCTATGCCAACCGCGTTGGATATGTCGATGGCTTTGAGCAGTCCCGGTGTTGCATTGATGTGGCCTGTAATCCGGGCACGGTGGGTATCAGTGCTGCCTAATGCTTTCATTCGAAACCCCTGAAGCCATTCAAGGGCACCACCTTGCGCGATCCTCAGTAATTCGATGTCACCTACCGGCGCACTCGCCAGGCAGCGCTATAGCCCTGGCGTGTCGAACAGCTTCAGGACGTTGGCCGGCACGACCGATTGTGATGGTGCGCTGGCTGTTTGCGGACCGTTCTTGTACACCGCATCGTATTCATCCTCGAATGGCTTGCGCAAAGCTGCGCGCTTGACTGGATCACGCTCGGATTGGTACTTGTAATCCTTCGACAGCAACCGGTTGACGGTTGTGTATCGGTCCTCGCGGGAGCCAGTCTGAGCCTGCGCCAATGCCTCTGCTTCGGTAAGTCCGTAGACCTTCTGAATGTAGGAGGTGTTGCGCTGCAGGCTGGTCTGGTTGGCCGTGGCCTTGGCCGGATCAACCGGCGCCCGGTACGCCTCGGTGGCCACGCCGCGCGAATCCACGCTGACGAGCGAATTCCCTGCGCTAACCTGTTTGAGTTCTGGCTTGGCCCGCGTCTGCAAAATGGCATTTTGGAATGCAGAAAATGGAACCTTGCCGATTGAATTGCCGGTGCCATCCAAGATATTGACAATTTTTTCGCCATTCTCGCCGACATCGGATGTGATGCTGCCGATAGTCTTGCCCTTCAAGCCCGGAAAAATATCTGTGCCATTGGATAGTTCATGCGCCATCTGCGTTGCGCCGGCCATATCCCCGCCGACGAGCGCCTGCCCGATTGCGGCCATGCCGTGAGTGCGCGCCGTGTTGGTGTCCATCACGCCATTGATCAGTGCGGTCTTGATCTTGCCTGGCGCCATCTTGAAACTTGCATCAGCGCCAAGGCTGGCAGTTTGCGCATTGACGCCTGCCGTGCGGGCATTGACGCCGGCGGTTGCATCGTTGGCGATGGTCGTGTCTTGCAGGCCTGGGCGGCGCTCGCGGGCGAAAGCCTGGTCGGCCACCTGCGCATCCAGTCCACCCTGTGCAACGGCCGTTTGCTGCGGCAATAGCCCTATGCTCGAATCGACGCGGGCATCTTCCAATCCCTGCGCTTTTGCGCGCGAGGGAGCGCCGGCAGTTCGTTCGGCCATATCGGCCTGCATGTAATCCCGCTGCGCCTGAAGGAAGGCTTCATCGCGCGCGTATTGGTCTGCTGCCTTGTATCCCTTGTAGCCGGCAACGGCTGAACTTAAATCGAATCCCATGATTTTTCTCCTGTTTGGTTTGCGCCGATACGTGAGCATGGATGGACATATCGTATTCGTTGTCGTTTGCGGAGTGCGGCTGTTCGCAGACTGGCCGCACCAGAGGCCCGCCAAGCCTCGCATGGGGCTGGTTGGTAGACGTGTCTATCTGCATCAGGCTGGTGGTGCTGTGCCGGCCTTTGCGGCCTTGATTATTCTGTAGATTGACGCCACGCCAATGCCAAGCTCCTTGGCGACTTCTTCTTTCGTCCGCTTGCCACTGGCAAGTAAGTCCATTACCGCATCAGCCTTTGCCCTGGCAGTTGGTTTTGCTCCCCTATAGGTCCGCTCTGCAAGCGGTAGGGCTTTATCTTTTGCCTTGGCAGCCTCGATACCAATACGTTGCCTCTGCAGCATCATGTCTTTTTCGAACTGCGCGACGCTACTGAAGATGTTCAACATGAGGGCACCTGTCGGCGTGTTCGTATCGATATTCATGTCCAATATGCGGATTGATGCGCCGATGTCCTTGAGCGCCTTCGTGATGCCCACCATGTCACTGATAGACCTCGCGGCGCGGTCGATTTTAGTGATTGTCACGATGTCGCCAGCTTTCAAGCTCGCCATCATTGCAGCCCACTCCCTGCGCGCCGCCATGTCGGTAGCTGAAACTTGCTCCGAATACACCTTGTCGCAGCCCGCCTTTTGAAGCACTGCAATCTGATCCTCAAACCCGTATTGCTGGTCCAAGGTCGATGTGCGTGCGTACCCGTAGTTTGCCATTTCAAATCCTTTTTTATCAATGCACTCTAAACTCCCATTGATAATATGCATTATCAAATACAAAAGCAAGTCCATTGATAGATTTTTGGCTGGTTTTTTCTCCAATCAGTAGGGCTTGCCCTGTTGATAGGGATTGATTTGTGTTTTTTATCGTTGCTTGGATGGCCTATTTCGGCAGGGGGAGGATGCCGCCATCACATGGTTTAGCGCCATGAATCACCGTCACCGCCGAATTGGTAGATAGTCATTGCCAACTAATTATTAAATTGTCTTTTCGTTAATTAACAACGGGACTACTATCATTTCCGCCTGGACACCCTTGCGCCAGAGCAAACCATAGGAGAACAGAATGCGAAGCATGATTGTTGGATTGGTCTTGGCGATGTCGGCGGGTGTGGCGATGGCGGACTATGAGACGGCAATCTTCACCGGTCAGCGCGAGCCGGTAGGTGGTTCGCATACTCGGTGCTTCTACCAGTCACAGTATGGAATCGCATTCTCGATCGTGATAAAGAATGGCATGTGCCCGTATCAGGTGAGGGTTGACCCTGAGTCGGGGCAAGTAGAAAAGTAGCACCCCAACAGGCCGCCGAAAAACAAAATAAAAACAAGGACTTAGCCATGAAATATCCTTTACAGCAGGCCGCCCCGCAGATGCACCTTGACCTTGGGATTGAGGTTCAAAAAGACATTAACGGAATCGAGATGGGTGTCCTAGACAACGGCATCCCTTACCTGACTCAGCGAGGTCTTGCTGGCGTCACTGGTGTGGCTCGTAGCGTTATTCAGACCATCACTAAGGAATGGGAAGATCACCATCAGGATGCGGTAATTGGGAAGGATCGGATCTCGTATTTCCGGCAGTACCTGCTTGACAAAGGCTTCAATGAGCCCACGATGCACATAGAAACCGTACAAAACGGGACGATTCACTACGCATATCCTGACGTTGTTTGTATGGCGTTTCTTGAGTACTACGCCTTTGAGTCAAAGAGCGAAAGCACCGAGGCGCTTACCAATTACCGGAAGTTCGCAGCTTACGGTCTGCGCAAATTTATCTACGAAGCGCTGGACTACACCCCAAGCGATAAATGGAAATACCACCATGACCGCGTGTCGCTACTTAAGGATAGCGCCCCCCTCGGCTTCTTCATTATCTTCCAAGAAATTACTGGTCTAATCGTGGACTTAATCACCGCCGACCTAACCGTCAATCATAAAACCATCGCTGATATAAGTGTGGGGCAGCATTGGGCGAGGTACTGGAACGAATACAACTTAGAGACACAATACGGGAAGCGTATTCCGTTCGAACACAACTATCCGGGGTACTACCCGCAATCCATAAGCAATCCACAGCCCGCCAATGCTTACCCTGACGCGGCACTGCCAGCATTCAGGCAGTGGTTCAAGCAAGTATACCTACTGACGAAGTTCCCGAAATACATCTTGACCAAAGCTAACGTGCTGCCGGGCGGCAAAGATGAAGCCTTAAAGATCAGTGGTATGTACGGAAGCAAAGCGCTACCAGTGCTTAAGAAGTAGTCAGATAAATCCGAGCACGACGGCTCGGTTTTCGCACTCGCCAGGCAAGTACATAATTTCTAATTCAGGGTAGCGAATACCTGACTGCATGGCGATTGGTTTTGCAATGGAGTAAAAATGACAACCAGCTCCGAAGTACGGCAACAAGCATTGAAGTTGGCAAAAGCTCTATCCAAACTTCCACCAGCGAAGCGGGCGCAAGTGATCCAGCAGGAGGAAGCCCGGCGTTCGGCCTTGAAGGAAAAAGCAATCGTCACCGGCACTCCATGCGACCTGCAAACTCAATCCGCCGAGCACGTCGATTCAATCCTCGCAGGGAAAGACGCCATGAAAGAAATCTTGAAGGCTCCAGTAGTTGCCGCTGCACTTGTCCTTGCAATCGCAGCGGTACTCGTAACGAGCATCGTGATGTGGCCGACGTATCGATGCATAAGCACTGGTGATGGCATGAATGAAAGTTCGGATATAGGCGATAAATTCAGAGTCGCTATGATGTGCTTGCATGGCACCTAGTCTCGTTGTGGAGAGTTCCCCTAAATGAAGACCAGTCCGGCCGATCGAGCCAAAATAATGAAGGCAGCGGAAGCACTGGCCAGGCTGCCGCCGGCGAAACGGGAACAGGCGCTCCAGCAGGATCGGGACCGGCGTTCGGCCTTAAAGGCGAAACCGAAGCAATCCGAAAAATGACCGGACCCGGTCAGACTATCGCGCCAACCCCGCAAGCTCGTTCAAAATCGCCAAGTAAGTAGACCTCCACATTCTGGCCGGCCGTCTTGCGGGAGTTTCCCAAGGATTCAAGCCCAGACGCTGAAGCAGCTTGCACCGCTTTGCCTCGATGCGCTGCTTCTCGTGGCCACTGTTCGATGAGTGGATTAGCCCCGCACACTTCCGGCATTGCAACTTTCCTGCAGCCAGATAAAGCGTTGTGCAATTTTTCTCACGTACATCGTGCGCGCAAGGCTTGATCATGAGACCTTTAACTAGGCCGGTTTTAGGCTCGTAGGTCACAATCGGCACGCTCCAGATCTTCCCGGCGCTCTTGACCGTCAGCATGTCCGGTGTCAGATCCACCAAGGCCGTTTCTTCGCCGCATCGAACGACAATCCCCCTGCCACCATGAACGACTGCATACCGGCGAAGTGCATACAAAGAAATTCGGAATGCGTTTTCAATTATTGCCATGGGCTCATGTGCCTAAAAAATAGGCAGCGAAGGGTTTGCGGGAAACAACACGCCGGCCAGTCCAGCGCCGGCATTCGGGCAGTCTTTTAGGCCTGTGGAACCCAGAGCCTTGTGTGCATCCCAATCCGTAGCACCATCGGCACACCATAATCGCCAACAAGGCCACTGAATCCATGCCAGAAGCGCTTTATTTCCTGATTGCATGGCATTGCCGCCTGTGAATCATCGCGCAGCGTGGCGTCCCTTTCAGTGCCTTTCTGTAAAAGCCAGAGAATGCCCTCGATCAAGTCGCATCCGTCGAGCCTGGACGCGTCGAAATAACTGACGTGTCGGAGCGGTTCAGCTTGGCGCAGGCTGTACTTGCCGTGCACTGCTTCGAACTTTGCAAGCATGTTGCCGGCTGCCTTGTGGGTAATTGTCTTGGTGATGATTCTGATTTCCTGGTTACTCATTTCTTGCCTTTCGACCGAAAAGCCCCTTGGGCCTTCGATGTAATTTTTTCAACTGAACGGACAATTTGCGCCATCCTAAATGTGCGCGCGCCATCCCCTATAACCCCTACCAAGGTTGGCGCGGTTGGCGCGCCACCTCCATCCTTGCGCCATCTATCAGGTTGGCGCAGGGTTGGCGCATGGCGCAAATGCGCCCTGTCCTTTGAGAGTTACGAGCCATCGTTCCTTTGGTTTTCGATCGTGAGATTTGTAGCGTTCCCGAATAACTAAGCCATCACGATCGGCATCACGGATCAAGAGTGAAAGCCGGTCTTTGCTTAGCTTGTGCGGGTACCCTGGTTCACCCGACAGCTTTTTAAACAGGTTGTCCGGTGAACTGGCCGAAGTGCTGATGAATTCGCCGCGGTGCTCAAACTCGACCATCATTTTCAAGACCGATTGCAGGTTCATGGACGCGACCAACAACATGCCCGCATCAGGCACGGCCGTGGAGCCACCAACTTCAAGGATGTGATCGGCGGACCAGCGCAACGTGATTGGCTCAGCCTTTTGGGATAAGTTGGCTTTCTGGTGCTCAAGCAGCACGCCGGCCCCTTGCTCCGACATAAATAGACGCGAGCGCACAGAATTACTCCATGCAGTAGATCCGGAGTAGCCCTGAGTATCGCCACCCCTGGCACCGATCGTTGCTTTTGCAACGTGCGTCAACAGAAGAACTGCGCCGTTTCGGGTCTTCACGATCTGGGCGAGGCTGCGGATAAACCCACGAACCCGTGCACGTTCAATCTCATTAGCGTCGTAGGTATCGGAAGCGTTATCGATTATTAAGAAGTCGATCTGACGTTCATCGATGTAGTCCTTCAAGTGGCCATACGCTCGCGTAGTGATGCCTTTCTTGACGCCCTTGGTGTTGGCCTCGCAGAACAGCGCCGGATCGCCCTCCGTGGCATCAAGAATGTGCAGGCGCGTTGCCAGGTCATGGGGATTCACTCCCAGATGCCGACATATTTTGTGCATACGATGGCGCAGATGGCCGGTGCTGTCTTCGGCCGAGTAAAAACAGACCTTGCAACGCTTGGTTCGCTTGCCCAGGAAAGGCAAACCCATCGCCACACAAACCGCCGCTGTCAATGACAGCAGAGACTTTCCAACTCCCCCATTCGCGCCAAGTAGCGTCACCACGCCGCACGGAATATAGTCGGCGATGATGAACTCCGGCGCCGGTGGCTCGGCATCGAGCACGTCGAAAATGGATACCTCAGTCGGTGCGACGTATTCGGCTTCGGGTATGTCGACTTCTGAGGTTGCGGTGGTAAGTGATTTGTTCGGGTTCAGCCATCCGGCCAACTGCGCCTTGGTGAAAACTGCCCGATAACCGGTATGTGCCGGCTTGAAGCTGTCCCATTTATCGGCCGCATCACGAGGATCGAACTTTTCCGACGTAGCTGCCCACTCCATGAACAAGCCCCTACCGACTTCGCCAAGCTCCTTCAGCGCAAAACCAACGTCAACCCATACACCGCGGTCATCGACACGCATAAAAAGCAAAGCGCTCCGTAAATCGCGGATCGTCTCCGGAGAGACTTCGATAACGGCTGCTGGCGCCGACTTGGCGGGCACTGCTTCATGGCTGTGTGCGCCGATCGAATGTCCATCAATCATCCAGCGCGGCATATCTGCGATAGCCTGGCCTTCAAGCAGGTCACTGGAAGCCTCCCATTCGTACGACGTACCGTTCGGGTGAACCGATGGGGCCGCAACAACGTACCCGCCACGGCCCTTGATATCGATACCGATGCCAAGTGTCTTTGGCCAGTCGATACCGACAGGGCACCAAAAGAAATAGTGGTGACCGCCGCCGCCAGTAAGTACCTCTGCGGTATCAGGCAAAGGCCCATGCTTTGCGATGAGATCGTTCAACGTATCGGTGCCTCCGTTACGAGGATCGATGTCGATTACGATCAGAATTTTCCCGTTGCGCTCGATCCCGGTACGAAGGCCGATGTTCCAGTCAGGATGCGCGCCCCAAACTGACCGTGCCCGTGCAGGGTCTTTCGATGCGTCCTTGAAGCCCTGGCTACCCTTAAACGGCTCCTTGGATTTCGCTGGAAGTGCGAAAATGTGATAACCCATCTCGGCATACTGCAATGCTGTGCTGGCAAGGGTGCTCATCGGGCACCGCCGGCGACGAACCAAAACAAGAAAAACCCAACGAAATTAAGTAAAACTAATATAAAGAGGGTAATATTAAAGAAGTGATTAAGAGATTTAGTAAGTGCACCTTCGGTTGTTGAAGCAACCTTGGCGCAAAGAATGCCCGCTCTCCCGAGCCATCGGTGGACGGGCATTTTCATATCGACGTCCCGTTCAAAAGCGCTGCAATTCCGGCGACCGGCCAGAGCAAGAGCTTGCCAACTTTCAACGGGACAAGCCCCAGGCAATGGCCCGTTTGACAGTAGTTTTTTCTCACGGTTTGTGGGCGACGCCCCGTTGCCCGCGCAAACTCACCTGTCACCAAGTGATCCCGACCTTGGGAAATTTCCGCCAATGCTGGTGGAATATTCTGATTGATAGCCATATCTTTACCTCGTTGATTTATGTCGCCTTCCTGCGATATTGTGGGACTGGCGACACGGACCAAGGTAAGGCCGGCAAAACAATTCGACTATTCTATTCGGTAATTTTGGACAAAAAAAAACCCGCTCTGGGCGGGTCTTGATGGCAATCAAATCATGCCGGTTGAAGTTCACCATCGACTTCTATAGTTTCAATTTTGGATATCCATTTGCGCTTGGTTTCTGTCACCACAATTTTAGTATTGGCAATTTTATCAATTATATTTGCAGCGTCAATCATGGTGCTAATGCGCTTGTTCCCATCATTTTTAGCCAAGTACATCACCCGCAAATAAAGGTCGATTGCCTTTGGAATTTTCCCGAATTTTTCCCACTTTGCAACCGCTTGCTCCGTGTATCCAAGCATTACACCAAGTGACTTTTGTGACAACAGCATTGTGCTACGGACATAGCGAAACTCTGCACCAGTCAACTTCCCCGGCTTGCGCGCCAACGCCAAGCAAATCGCTTTGGCTAAACCCTCTAAATCCTGAAAAGCGACAGCTTTTCCATACGGAGTCTTTTTCTCGACGTACCCGTTTTCGAGCCACACGTTTTGCAAACCACCATCCGTGTAGTGATACATTTTCTTCTCCTTAAATTACCATCGCTGTAATAACTACCAGACCCGGATCGATGTCGCTTATCGCGACGATTATTGCTATGTCGTGCCCGGCGACAAAATGTTCCATTCGACACTCAAGCGTGCCGTAATTAGGATTTGGCTCAGGTGTTCTTGAGATTGACCCTTTGAGCAAAACTTCAGAGGCACAAAGAAATGTGATCTTGCGCTTTCTCATTCTTGATTTGACGTGAGATGTAAAAATGACGTTTTCTGAATTCTGTGACCGCTCTCTGATCAATTTTTCAAGTTGCTGAATAGAAAGTTTTGTTACTGAAGAAACAGGCTTTTTCATCATTTTTTGATATTCTAACCTATACAAAATATAGGTGCACACTAAGGAAAATGCAACACCAATTTACGCTTGAGGAATGGCTTCTCACGGAACAGCGATTGTCAAAGATGCTCAGTGTGGTTCTTAACACCAACACAGCATTGCACTTGATACGAAAATAGTTTTGTCTTTGTGTTTCTTTTTGCCCCCCAAATCTGACACGTACGCTCGTGTCTTTGGAGCATTAAAAGCATCTTCATGTCACTAGCGTCATTTCCAAATTAGCCCCGCAGTTTCAAACATCATCACTGGTGCACCCTGCTGATAAAAGGTCGCCTGCACGTTTACAGACTTTGCTGTTTTTAACAAGCCAACGAGTTTCCCAGCGGGAGAAATGAAAATTGCTGTTGACGAGTAATCAGCGGGCCTAGTGCCTTGAAACATAATTGGTTGTTTGTCATCGAACCGAATCCGAACGGGACAATCATCGGTGTGGCAAAGAAACTGGCCCTTATCAACATATAGAATTACGGCAAGCGGCTGACCAGGTCGTTTTTGAATGCGTAGGCTGGGATGATTCGGTCCCTGATATGGAAATTTAAAATCAAGTGGCGTGTTCGAATCAATGTCAGCATACCTTTCACTTTTTCCCGTCATCGGATCAATGGATTCGCGCAAGACCCATTTGCTCGGCGTCACATATGGCGCACCAGCGACGATCGGCTTCACAGCCTCTATGGCGGCCTTGGTGCTAACGAACTCAACTTTCAGATCTGGCAATTGGGTAGGTGAATCTATCGACGCTGGTGCCACAGTTGAGGTCGGAATCGGCGTCGCGCTTGAAGCTGTTGTTGTGGACGACGGCGAGCCATAAAATATTGACACCACAACCATCAATGCGGCGGCAACGATAAAACCTTGCTTATGCTCACGCCAAAGTTCACCGGCAGCGCGACCAACTAATTCTGCTTTCATTTTTGTCTTGATTTGTGGTGTTGCATTGCATACTAACTAACATTGTTGCAAAAAAGTACATTCTTCTTAAGGCTACCAGTAAGTTTCAGTGCGACGATTCATCTACCTTGCGCGAATTGGAGTCGCATCAACGATGTCTGGCATCCAGCAATTGGTCGTACATCACGTAAAAATGCAAAAATCCGCCGAAGCGGATTGTGGTGATGCGTAAAACTGGAACGATCGCTTACCGGAGAGTCGCCTCCATCCGTGCCTCTGCTTGGTCCAGCAATCTTTGTCCCGCACAAGCCGCGTAGCTCATTGTCTCTTTCGGCATTTCGGACGGATCAGCAACTCCCATCATGGCGAAAAGACTGCGAGCCTCAGAAAGAAGGCGAATGACTTCATCGACGGTATCGAGATCGTGAGTTTTGTTAATATTGAGAACAGCCATGGTGATATTCCTCGGAGATATTGCTATGGTCAGGCGGGCATGGTGGTTCGAACACCATGTTCCGCCGTCTTTGCCCGGAGACCGCCGGGCCGGTATTGCGAAAACCTGTACTTTTTTTGTGCATTCTCAGTCGTTGTCAGGCACCGGTGGGGCGCGCATCGCCTTCGGCGGGACCACCTGCCGGGCTTGCCACAAGTCGTAAGCGCTTTGCACTGCAAGCCATATCTCAGCCCTACCGCCACGATCAACACCCAGCCACGACTCAATGCGCAGTGCCATCGAGATAGCGGCGCGACCATTCAATACACGCGACAGCGCCGCACGGTTCACGCCCAACTGTCCCGCTGCCTGGGTAACTGTTAGCCCCAATGCCGGCAATATGTCCTCTTTGAGCGTTTCACCGGGATGCAAAGGGTTATGCATACGCATTTTCATACCGGCGTGATTCGATGCACGCCCAATTTCAATCCCACGCCATGTAGTACTGCCATCAGTGTCTTAATGGTTGGATTGCCCCCTCCCGACAGTGCCCGGTACAAGCTCTCGCGCGGAATTCCTGCCCGGTCGGCAACCGCTGCCATGCCTTGTGCTTCCGCCACTTGGCGCAGTGCCGCTAGCAGTGCTTTACGGCCACCTTCTTGATCGGCTTCATCCAAAGCGGTCGCCAAGTATTCATCTGCGAACGCAGGATCTTCACGCAGTAGTTCAACCACTGCGTCATCGTGCGGCCGGCTTGTTTTTTTCATGATGCATTTCTCCGATTCCAGTCGTTCCAATATGCTAGCGCCGTATCAATGTCGGCCTGTTGCTTGCGCTTGTCGCCACCAATGAGCAGTAGCAGCACTTTCGCGCCAGCCCTGGCGTAATACACGCGATAGCCCGGCCCATAGTCGATTCGCAGTTCATACACTCCATCGGCAATCGGCTTGTAGTCACCGAAGTTTCCAGCAGCCATCCGCTGCAATCTCACCAGAACACGCGCCCTTGCTTGGCGGTCGGCAAGGCTTGCCAACCATTCCTTCAATGGATCGCGCCCGGTTTCAGTGAGGTAGTCCGTTATTTCGTACATGGGCTTCTGTGCATTATACGTTACAGATATGAATACTCAAGGGCGTTGAATCAGAAATTCGAATTCCGATCAACGTGGCGCACATGGTTTTGACTATGCGTTACAGCGTAACGGACTGCTTACCTTCGTAGGCATCCCATTCAGGTGTGTCAGGACTGAGTTGCGCCATGATGCGTTCGTCTTCGGAATTGATCAGGCGTTCCATCATTGCCTGCTTCGTTACACCGTAACGGCGTGCCAGTCGCTCAAGTGCCAAAGCTGTCCGCGTGGCGATCCATCCCTGTAGACGCCGTTCGCCATTGCCGCTTTCTCCCTCGTAGGGGCGACGTGCTCGGTACGCTGCTTGTCGTTGTGCGGATGTTTGCGCCATGGTCAATTCTCCTTTTGAGTAGTCGTTACAGTGTCACGCTGGTCCGATTCGCTGGCCAAGCACACATCCGGCACCGGTACGAAGTCAACCCCGGCTTGCTCCAAAATCCACACTTCGATTTTGACGTGCCACAAGCGTAGAAGGTCGATTTTTCGGCGGATGTAATTCTGTTCGCGCACACCTTGCGGTGCATGGCCTTGGATCTGTGCGGCGATGCCTGCGGGTGTCTCGGTCCACTCGCAGAGACTGGCGAACGATCGGCGCAGGCCGTGCAACGTCACATCAAGCCCAGCAACGGCACACGCTTTACGGTGGGCATTGCTCGGATCCATAAGCCGGCCGGACGCGGCTGCTGAGCTTGAGAAAACCCATTCAGACGGCTGCCATTTTATATTCTCAGTTTCAAGTGTCCGAAGTCTGCGCACCGTTGGCGGCGCGTCGTTGCGCAGCTTCAAACCACGTAACAGATGCGCTACATAAGGGGTCAACGGCACTGGCCGAAAGGCTTCGACTTTGTCATTCAGCTTCAGGCTATTCCACTTGAAATCTACATCTTCCCATTTCAATCGAGCGACTTCTTCACGGCGCGCGCCAGTCAGGAGCAAGCATTGCAGATAAGCGGCTACTACCGGGTTTTCGATTTGGCGAACGGCAGCGAACCATGCCGTCAACTGTTCACGTTCAAGTACGTCGTTTTTCTTGCCCGGCCTGCCCAGGCTTTCCCGAGCCTTTTTACTGTGCGCGGCGTTTTCTGGAACGATCCCGGCATACGCTTTGTTGGCCGCGCACCAGTTCAGACACGCTTTGAGTAATCGAAGCGCAAGACGTGCTCGGGTCGGGCGGATATTGGCCTCAACCTTCGCCCATGCTTCCACGCATTCGGATGTGATGTCCACCAGTCGCACGCCGGCAAGCGACGCAAGCGGCCCAGGCTCGGTCAGTTTTTGGCTTCGCTGACGTTTCTCGCCACCGGCCTGGATCATGCGCAGATGGTCGCGTAGATGCAAAGCCGACCACGGCTCCTTGCGGGTAGCATCCGAGCGTTCGGCAACGTAGACCGGCCACACGCCGCCAAGCGTTACAGAGTCCCTTACCTGACGGACCTTCAATGCGGCGGCGGTTGCTTGCTCGGAATCACGATCGGCCTGTTCGGCAACCAGCGCATCGGCGCGCACTTGGCGCGGGTCAATACCTTTGTTGGTCTGTGCTTTGTAATCGTCTGCTTCGCGTCGAGCAGCGGCCATTGTGTAGGTGTCCACGTCGCCGATCGTAAGGCGCAACGTCTTCCCGTTCAGGCTCGTTTCGAAAATGTAGGACTTCGCACCGGCAGCGGTTACACGCACGCCGAGGCCAGGGGTTTTGCCATCCCAAAAGATGCTTTGCTTCTTGCCGGGCACGCATTGAAATGCGATTACGCGGGGAGCGGTGAAGTTGTCCCATTTCATCGTGTGCGCTTCCGTGTAGGGGCTGTGTAGGAAAATTCAGTATATCCGAATCAACACTAGGCAACACAAGGAATTGCACTTAATTCAACTAACTCATTGTTTATTAACGTTTTTACATATTATTAACCAGAATTCTTAAGATTTAGAAACATATAAAAATGGGGTTTTATGGGGATTGAAAATCCTTGTGTCGGTGGTTCGATTCCGCCCCGGGCCACCAAAAAAATCAAACACTTAGCCCATCCTCATCCGGTGGGCTTTTTGTTGACTGTCTCTTGTGAAAGGACAGGTGTAGTGTTTGTAGGCACGTACAGGCCGAATATCGACGTCTTATACGCTGCACTTGGAAAAATTGTTTTCGTGATCGTCACACTTCACACAATTAAAATTGCCTCACTCCATGAAAATCGCTTCAGCGCGCGGTTTTTTGCGAGGAGGGGCACAATCGGTCACGAGTCTCGCCGGTGTTCGCTTTCACCGCCCCGCCCAGACAGACCTCATGAACTGCCACACAGCGCCACCACAAGGTGTAATCACTGGCAGCAAGTCATCACCGCAACCTTCCCATATCTTTGCTCTACCTTGGTCGCTGAGCCAACGCGCATCGAGTAACGTGGAATATTTCTGTGCACAGTCACCTTATGCTGCGCTCTACGCAGAGCAACTGGCTACCGTCACCTTTGCCAAAATGAACATAACATCGCTCGTTGACACAACGCTTTGTTTCATTTTTACAATCCGATTTCTCGCTGAAATAACGACTTCTTCAACAACGCCTTGACGACCGTTTTAATACTGGGCAGCCTTCACTTGGTAGACTCTTTTCGGCGCTGAACTAGCACGCAACCAGTAATACGACACCTAAGACAACTTGCTATGACTCTTCCTCCGTCGATGCAACCTCAGACCTCCGGTCCAACAACTACTGAAGGTCCCATAACGACACTCTCTCAATTGCCATTTGTCGATATCTATTTGCGCATTGATCAATGTCAGCAAGGACGATATAACCCGATCAGAAAAACGATGCAAAGCAGTGGAAATCTACCGATTCCCTCGTCTCTGGATGATGAGCTGGAGATTTTACGTAAATTTATTCTGACACAGCCCAACGAAGACAGCTCCTACACGCATGACAATATCCGCCTGAGAATCTCCAAAAAAGAATTATCGGATAAGTCGGTCTGGGCTTCGATGCGAAGAGTCGATCCAGAACTTCTGGATGTTGATCGGCTCAATATCAAACCCCGGCTTCTTGAGCAGATGAAGCAATGCGGCAAACGCTGTGGATTGCTCTTGATTGTGGGCGCGACAGGAAACGGAAAAACAACCACTGCGGCAGCCTTGGTACACCATTACATGAAGACGTTCGGTGGAGTAGCTCTTACTTTGGAAGATCCGGTTGAATTCTTTTTTCAAGGGCCTGTTGGTAATGCAGGATATTGTTTTCAGGTTCATGTAGAAGACGACGAAGGTTGGGGACAAGGACTTAAAACGGCCTTGCGGTGGCATCCAAATTACATTTACGTCGGTGAAATTCGCACGCCCGAAGCCGCAGCACAAATGTTGCGAGCAGCAACGTCTGGGCACTTTGTGATCACAACAGTGCATGGCGGTTCGATTGAAGAGGGACTGGCAGGTCTACTGCAAGTTGCTTCCAGCGCCGTCGGCAATAGGGCCAATGCGTTGTTGGCTGATGGCCTGATAGGGGTACTCCATCAAACCCTGACACCGGCAGGACCCCAGATAAAATTTCTTTTTACTGAGGATAACAATATGGGCGACCCTATTCGGGCATGTGTGCGGGACGGAGAGCTGAAGTTACTAGGGACGAATATTGCCCAGCAAAACGTGCGGCTTTTTGGACATAGTTAATCTGCATAAGCTCAAACAGGCTCTGCAACAGCGCGCCGACATCGCTGTCTGAGAAAACAAAGTTTGTACGTGTCAACGGTCCGCTCAAGGCACTTCGTTCTACGCAAGTCTTCCTCGGACTACCGCCACGCGCCACTTCCCGTATTCATTCGATGAGTCAGCGCCTTTCTTGAATACTGCTACGAAATTTTGTTGTCCGGATTCCGATTGACTGCGACCGGATCAATCGGTAGCGGCACTGCTGTCGAGCCCGCCCTTTACATCGAGCATGCCTCGAACCCAGACAAAATCCTTCGTGTGACAAAACAGGGTTCCCGCGCCGGCCTGTTGCACGAGCACTTTCTTCGGCGTGGCTTCCAGGTTACCCGCCGATCCCAAGACGGATTCGTCGCGCTCAAGCATTGCCCCGGCCGAACAATCGTCGATGACGGACGACGGCCGGTTGGCTTCAGCCTGAACGTGATCAATGGTGCTCCTCTCGGAAGCACCGATTGGGACGAAGATAATTTCGCCGCAGGTTTGAATTATCAAACAGGAATTTCAGGAGTATTTTTGATCCTGGAGTAACTTTCCCTTAAGCAAAAATATTTATCTAACGGAAGTAAGAGCACTCCTCAACTTCCTCAATAAGCCTTGGCCAGAAAAGACAACGACAAGCCGTGCGCCAGTGACGAAGTCTTCTGGTGGTATGCGGGACGCTCCCAGCAATTAAATCCGTGATCAACATCCGGATACACTTCGATGATCGCAGTTTTCACCTCGGCGAATGCTTCCTGAACAGCCTTCACTGCGGCAGGCGCAATGTAATGATCATTTCCCGCAAAATGGATCAGAATCGGACAGGTCACCTTGTCGACCAGATTCAGATGTTCCTCGATGGATCCTGGGTAATAGCACACAGCGGCATCAACGCCGGCGCTCGCTGCGCTGAGGTAGGACAGCAAGCCGCCCATACAAAAACCCAGCGAAGCAACCTTGCCATTACATGCCGGCAAAGCGCGTAATGCACTGACCGTTGCCGTCAAATCCTGTATCGCCAGCGGGAAGTCGGTCTTTTGCATGAAACCAATTGCCGCGCCGAAGTCACTTTCGGTATAACCAAGATCGACGCCGGGTTGCTGACGCCAGAACAGGTCAGGCGCAAGCACGACATAACCGTCGAGCGCATATTGATCAGCCACTGCCTTGATATGGCCGTTGACGCCGAAAATTTCCTGAATCAGCACGATGCCCGGACCCGTGCCGGTCGGCGGGAGCGCCAGGTAGCCCTGAAAGGTTTTTCCGTCATGGCTAGCGATGTCAATCATTTGAGATGTCATGGTGTCGTTTCTTTCAAAATATAGAAAAATATTGGAGAGGTGATCCGCTATCGACGTGAATTCCATCGCGGCAGGAAGCCGGACCAATCCTGCGCCGGCCCGCAGCACCGGAAGAAGTCTAGGGCATTCGAATTATTCGTGCTGCGCCGACTATGCAGGGACCGACACTTTCGCAGGCCTGTCGCCGCCGCGATGCAGACAGACACCTTGCCCAATGCGATTGTCGATCACACCCTCACACGTCATTCATCTATTAAAATATTTTTTAAAAGCAACAATTCATCCCGCCGTGTAGTATCTTCCAAGTAGTTACCAACCTCAAAACATGCCCCTGAGCCCGATATACCGACCGCCCGATGGCATGCCACAGACCACTAAAAGCGGCCAGTTAGCATGCAATTTCATGACTTCGACACGCCCAGGCAGCCAACGCAAATCGTACCAGTGGGGAATACCACATCGTCAGCATTGGTATCAACCACTGCACGGCTGGAATACCTGATTGCCAATACGCCAGCGATTATTTATAGCAGCGTCCCGACCGGCGACTTCAAGATGACATTCGTCAGTGATAACGCCCGACGCGTACTAGGTTATGAGCCGGCAGACATGGTCGCTGATCCGAATTTCTGGTTTGAGCATATTCATCCGGAAGATATTCCTACTATTTTTTCCAGCTTGGCACTGCTGTTCGTCGAGGGGCAACGCTCCTACGAATATCGATTCAAAAACAGCGAAGGCATCTACCTTTGGATGCACGACACGCTGCGACTGATGCGCGATGCAAATGACGATCCGCTGGAAGTCGTTGGGTTGCTGAGCAACATTACCGAACGCAAAAAAATGGAAGATGCCCTGCAAAAAAAGGGCGACGAACAGCAACGGCTAATTGAAGAAATGCAGCAGATGCAGGCGCAACTTTTGCAATCCGAAAAAATGGCGTCGATTGGTCAACTGGCAGCCGGAATCGCACATGAAATCAACAATCCTGTTGGTTTCGTCAATTCCAATCTTGGCTCGCTACGCAGTTATGTTGATACGTTACTCAACGTCATTGAACGCTACGACACGACGATCGCATCGACGACAGAAATAGGGCAACTAAAAACCCAATTGAGAAATATCCAGCAAGAAGCTGAAGTTGATTACCTGCGCGAAGACGCCGTCGCACTGGTCAATGAGTCACTAGACGGACTCAAGCGAGTTCGCGATATTGTGCAATCACTCAAGGATTTTGCCCATGTCGGTGAATCTGACTGGCAGGCGGCAGACTTGCATCATGGACTGGACAGCACGCTGATGATTGCCGCCAATGAATTCAAATACAAGGCCAGCATCGAAAAGCACTATGGCAAGCTGCCACTGGTGATGTGCCTGGCATCACAAATCAATCAGGTTTTCATGAACCTGATTATTAACGCATCACAAGCCATTGCCAGCAAAGGAATCATCACTATTCGAACCGGGATAAGCGATGACTGGGTCTGGGTAGAAATTGGGGATACCGGAAAAGGCATTGCCGTCCATGAGATCAACCGGATTTTCGAGCCGTTCTTCACCACCAAACCGATCGGTCAGGGCACTGGCCTGGGTTTGTCGTTGTCTTACAATATTGTCAATCAACATGGCGGCAGGATCGATGTCGACAGCGAGGTCGATGTGGGTACGCGCTTTACCGTACATCTGCCAATAAATTCCCGGCCCACGACCTGAATCACCGGATATCAGTCCCTACGACAAAAAACCCAGGCAAATTCCGGACTTTTTTTGAAGTGGTGAATTCAGGCGCTGGTTTTGAGCTTGGCAACCCGAGTAGCCCGTTCCGGGATGATGTCCGGCGATGGCCGACCTTTTTGAGCCAGCAGCTTGATGAAGTCTTGCACAATCTGGCGATGATGCATGTCGAGCTCCATAAAATCGGCAATCAGTTTCGACTGTGCTGACTCGGAAGCACCGCTAGTCTGGGGAGCCGAGATCACGGCATTTTCTTCCGGCCCGCCAAAGCGCAACCATTCTGCGGTAACGCCCAGCCAGTTGGAAAGTGCGCGCAACTTGTCCTGAGTCGGGATCGATTCACCGACCAACCATTTTCTGGCTGCGTGGACGGTAATTGGGCTACCGGAAAACCGGAAGTTGAACTCGCGGGACAAATAGGTCGGATGATTCGCGGCATGGTTGGCGTTACGTAACGCCAGTTGCAAGCGTGCACTGAAGGCAGTGCGTTCGGTGGATGTTTTCATTTTATGCAATTCAGGAGGCGGTTTCTAGGCATCGACACATACACATGGTTCAGTCGTCGTTTTCAATCATGTTCCGTTTTCCACTACCGGAAGGTAGTAGAAACTCCCGATGGTTACGAGAAATGTTTTTGAGTTACCCGAGCATACAGCATGTACCTCACCGAATACTATTAGTTTCAATAAATAACCAATAATTGGGAATGTGTCGTTTTGGTTTGTTTCGATAGCCAGATGGACATGTGCGAGGACCCAATCTTTTTTCAGAGCACGGCTCGTTCCACAAAATCCCGATTGCCGTTCTGTTGCACGAACGAACTTTTTGAATCAACTGTCAATTTTCATTGTGAACTTTTGTTAAAGTAAAACGATAAAAAGCCCATGTTTAACAAAAGTTGGTAGATTGTCGGCAACTAATCCCCGAGACCATTTGCGAACGCCCCCATGAGAATTGCCGTCCTTGATGATGACCGTACACAAACCGACCTGGTATGCCAGGTGCTGACGGCTGCCGGCCATACCTGCTATCCATTTCAAAGTGGTAAGGAAATGCTGAACCAGCTTCGTCGGGAGAGTTTCGACATGCTGATCATCGACTGGCAGGTACCTGACCTGAGCGGTGCCGATGTTTTGCGCTGGGCACGTGAAAAATTGCCGGCCGTCTTGCCCGTACTATTCATGACCAGTCGTTCCGGTGAAGACGACATCGTCGCTGGTCTGGCTGCGGGAGCGGATGACTATATGATCAAGCCGATCCGGCGTGGAGAACTGGTTGCACGTGTACAAGCATTGCTGCGGCGTGCTTATCCGACCCAAAATACGATCGAGCAAATTCAGTTCAGTCACTACATTTTCGAACCTCGTACCGGCCGTTTGCTGGATCATGGCGAACCGGTGGAACTGACACAAAAAGAATTCGACCTGGCATTGTTACTGTTTCGAAATCTGGGGCGGCCGCTGTCACGCGCGTATATTCTTGAAGCGGTATGGTCACGCGATGTCGAAATTCCTTCGCGTACGATGGATACCCATGTATCACGGGTGCGTACCAAATTAAAATTACGTCCAGAAAATGGTTTCCGGCTAGCACCGGTTTATAGTTATGGCTACCGTCTGGAACAAGTCTCTGGATAACAAGTCAGTTGTAGCGAAGAAAACGCATGCATGCAACCACCACAGGCTGGCTCAGGATATGTTTACTGGTATCGGTTGCATTGCTATTCACGCAGAAGGCGCAGGCAGGCGAAGCGACTGACGGACCGCTGGTGTCCGCCTCCGACATTACCGTCACCGCGCGCAAGGGTGACACCCTGTCATCGATTGCAGCGCAATTTACCAACGCAACCAGTAACTGGGTTGCCATCGGAAAATTCAACAACATTAGCAAAGACACCAGCGTTCCCGTCGGCAGTGCCATCGTCATCCCGGCCAGTTTGCTGCCTGATGAACCCGGTGAAGCAAGCGTCATCATGGTGTCCGGCAAAGTCACGGCGCTAGGTGCCGACAAACGACCTGTGGCACTAAAAGTCGGCAGCCAACTGACCGAAGGCATGCAGATTGAAACCGCAAGCAACAGTTTTTTGACGCTGGGCTTGTCAGATGCGTCGCGCGTTTCACTGCCATCGAATACCCGCATCAGGCTGTCTATCTTGCGCATGGCGCGATATACCCGCAGTCCACTAACCGAAATCACCATTCTGCGTGGCAAAGTTGAATCGCAGATCCGCCCGCTTGCACCCAGCATGGGGCGGTACGAAATCCGCACGCCGCTTGCCATGGCAGGCGTGCGCGGCACGCATTTCCGCGTCGGTTTGCTTGCCGATGGCACGACGGCCACCGAATTGCTTTCCGGCGTCGTCGAAGTCAGTCGGCGAACACCAGGCCCCGGCGTCACCTTGCAAGCCGGACAAGGCAATATCGTCAGAGCTGGCAGCGTTGGCTCGCCAGTGACGCTTCTGGAGGCACCGCAACTGAGCGGCCAGGCCGCATTACTGCCAGGCCGTATTGCCCAGTTCAAGACCATCACGGTGGCTGGTGCCACTGCCTACCACCTGCAGATGAGCACCGATGCCAAGGGTGAAGAACTGTTCGCAGAAACGCGTTCTGCCGGCAATCCGATCCAGCTCGGCAGCATCGATGCCGGTGACTACTTCGTGCGCATCTCGGCCATCGATGCCCTTGGACTGGAAGGCTATGCTCGTATCGTGCCGGTCAGCCTGCGTCAGAGTCCCCCTCCGGAGAGGGCCACACCGACACCTTCGGCACCGACCGTTGACTTCAGCGATAGCAAGCAATTCCAGCTCAGCTGGCGTAGTCCGATCGCGGCTGAATTCAATCTCCAGGTCGCTCGCGATGCCAGGTTCAGCTGGCTCCAGTTCAATAGCACCAGCAAAAAGCCGCTGATGTTACTGCCGCGCCCGCCATTCGGCACCTATTTCACCCGCGTGCAAATCCGTAATAGTGATGGCAGCACCGGTCCGTATTCGGCAACGCAGAGTTTTGTCGTGACAGATCAATGGATCATCCATGAGGGCAATCCGATCGCGTCACAATCAGAGTGGCCGCGCTAACGCGTCATCATGCCCATCCGCGCCTTCCTGAAAATGCCGCAACTAGTGGCAGTGAAAAATTACTTTGCGCTGCGCGAATGGATCACGTTGCTCCTCGTGATGCTATTGCTGGCCGCTGGGCTGGGCTGGCAAAACGGCCTGGGACGACTCGATCTGACGATCTATGACGCGCTCATTTCTACCAGTCCCCGACCTGCACGCGAGGACATCATCATCGTCGCCATCGATGATTACAGCCTCGCTGAACTCGGTCGCTGGCCGTGGCCACGCGAACTGCATGCACAGCTGATCGACCAGATCAGTCCGGCGCAACCGCGCGCCATTGGCCTTGACGTGATCCTGTCGGAGCCTGAACGGGCACCCCGGCGCGGCGATACGGCGCTGCAGGCAGCGATGGCACGCAGCAAGCGCGTGGTTCTGCCGGTCGTGATCACTCCCAACGGCGTCGACCATCTCGCCGCATTGCCAATCATGGAGCTAGCCAGCGTCGCCATGGGCCTTGGTCATATCGGCATGGTGATCGATCCCGATGGCGTCTTGCGTAGCGCGTTTCTCGATGAAGCAAGCGCACGCGGTTCATGGCCACATTTCGCCGCGATGATCGGCAGCGACCAGCTGCCTGCTTACCGTCACCGTAAAAGGCCGATGCTCATTCCGTATGCTGGCGGCAGCGGGCATGTGATGTCCGTTCCGTATGCCGCAGTGCTGCGCGGCGAAGTTCCGGCGGCTTTCTTCACCAATAAATACGTACTGATCGGTGCGACCGCCGTCGGCATGGCGGACTCCTATCCGACACCGGTATCGGGCCAGGCTGGCGGCATGCCCGGAGTGGAAATCAGTGCCAATATTTTGGCCAGCCTGCTCGATGACCAGTCGCTGGTCGCGGCGCGCCCCTGGCAAACTGCGCTGCTCAGTGGCTTGCCGGTGCTGCTGGCGATGCTGGGCTTCCTGTTCCTGTCACCGAGAACGGGATTGCTGGCGACCGCAGGGTTACTGCTGACCAGCCTGACGGGCGCATTACTGGCCTTCCGTCTGGGGATGTGGATACCCCCCGCGGCCGCCTGTATTGCACTCGTCATCGCTTATCCGTTATGGAGCTGGCGCCGGCTCGATGCCGCCATTAACTATCTCGGCCAGGAATTCAGCCGACTCGACAGCGAACCGCATTTGCTGCCCGAGCAGCGGCCGCGCGAACCACGTAGTACCGACGTTCTGGAGCGCCGCATCAATGCAATGAAAAATGCCGCGCGGCGTGTGCGTGACTTGCGCAAGTTCGTCTCCGACAGCCTCGACAGTCTGCCCGATGCCACGCTGGTAACCACCGTCGATGGCTATGTCCTGCTGTCGAACAAGCACGCGGTGGACTACTTTGGCCGAGTCGGCTTCAAGACCATCAATGGCGCGTTGCTGCCCTATCTGTTTTCGACGCCGGGCCAAACCGTCCCGCATGCGTTCGATCCTGCCCTCGAAGGGCCGTTCGACTGGTGGGATCTGCTCGACCCCAAACGTGCCGCAACCTTCACCGACGGGATCGGGTTCCGCAACGAGGCCGGTGCCGAACTGCTGGTGCGCAGCGCAGCATGTCGCTCGAACGATGATGTGCTGACCGGCTGGATCGTCAGTATTGTCGACATTTCAGCCATCAAGTCGGCCGAACGCAGCCGCGACGAAACCTTGCGGTTCCTGTCGCACGACATGCGCACGCCGCAAGCATCAATACTGGCGCTGCTGGAGTTACAGGCCGATCCGACATCGGCCTTGCCGGAAGCGGAGCTGTTTGCCCGCATCGACAAGGCGTGCCGCAAGACACTCGGACTCGCCGATAATTTCGTCCAGCTGGCGCGCGCCGAGTCACATGAATATCGTCTGGAGGAACATGATTTCCAGGACATCGTGTTCGATGCCACCGATGAAATGTGGACCCTCGCCAACAGCAAAAAAATCACGATTCGCAACGAAGTCACCAGCGAACATTTTGCAGTGCGGGTTGATCGCGGGCTGATGACACGGGCATTGATCAACCTGCTCTCGAACGCGATCAACTACAGTCCGGAAGGAACCATCATTACCTGCGCATTACGACCACGGGCGACCCTGCTTGGCACGCTGGTTGTCTGCGACATCACCGATCAGGGCTATGGTATTGCCGCGGCCGATCAGATCAAGTTGTTCCACCGTTTCCAGCGGGTCGACCAGCCCAACCAGCCGCGTCACGACGGCATCGGGCTCGGACTGGTCTTCGTCAAAACCGTCATCGAACGCCATCATGGGGAGATTTCATTTACCAGCAAGGTCGGACTAGGTACCACCTTCACCGTGGTATTACCGGTCATCAGTGCGTACGCCTGACAGCTCATCGTGCATCCCACGCTATAATGGCACCTTACAAAGCAAGCCGGTCCACCCATACAATGCAATTGCTCGCTCTCGGACTCAATCACACCACCGCGCCACTGTCGCTGCGCGAAAAAGTCGCTTTCCCGACTGACCAGATCGGTCAGGCAGTGAGCGCAGCGCGAGCGTGGTTTGGTCAGGACGGCAACCTGCGTATCGGCGACGAAGCCGCCATCCTGTCGACCTGCAACCGTACCGAGCTGTATGCCGCCAGCGATCTGCCTGGCGGTGCCGAAGCAGTGCTCGATTCGACCGCCCATTTCCTTGCCAGTTACCACAACCTGCCGTATTCCGAATTGCGTCCGTTCCTGTACGCCCGCCCGCAAGGCGAAGCCGTACGACATGCATTCCGGGTCGCCTCCGGCCTCGATTCGATGGTACTGGGCGAACCGCAAATTCTGGGGCAGATGAAAGAAGCCGTACGCCAGTCCGATGCCGCCGGCGGCCTGGGTACCTATCTGCACCAGCTGTTCCAGCGCACGTTCTCGGTCGCCAAGGAAGTCCGCAGCACGACTGAAATCGGTGCCCACAGTGTGTCTATGGCGGCCGCAGCAGTACGTTTGTCGCAACGGATTTTTGACAGCATCGAAGAACAG
>CANFED010000010.1 GCA_947445995.1 Oxalobacteraceae bacterium
AGTGCTGAGATTCTGCGGTATTGCTGGGGTTTTCTACCTGAAGATATCCGCAATGATCCCGACACCGGCACCGTCATCACTGTGCCTGCGGCTTTTAATACGATGCAGAAAGACGCGACCCTGGCCGCTGCCGAAATGGCGGGACTCGGAAAAGTTGCGCTGATGCAGGAACCAGTCGCGGCCGTCATGAGTGTGATGCATCATCGACGCACCGACGGTCTCTTCCTGGTCTACGATCTCGGTGGCGGGACACTCGACATCTCGGTTGCTCAAAGTACGTCTGGGCGTGTCAGCTTGCTCTCGCACGGCGGGATCGCCATGTGTGGGGGTAGCGATTTCGACAGGGCGATTGTTGAAGCTGTTGTCAAGCCATGGCTGCAGTCAGAATTTACATTGCCGGCCGACTTTGCCGTTTCCACAAAATACAAACCGCTACTGCGCTTGGCCGCGTGGGCATCCGAAATGGCGAAAATTGAACTGTCGTCACGCGAGGAAGCCCAAATCATGCTGTCGGAAACGGAGATCAATCTTCAAGACGAAGCCGGCAAGGAAATCTATCTGGACGTGATAGTTGACCGACAAACCTTTAATCGGCTCATCGCCGACAAAATCGATGAATCGATCAACGCGACCCGTGAGGCCATCGAGAAAGCAAACCAGACCGCCGCCACGATCGAACGCATCGTCTGGGTCGGCGGCCCCACCAAGTATCAGCCACTGTGCGACAAGGTCGCTTTTGAACTCGGGATTCAAGGCTCCAACGAGGTGAACCCGATGACCGCTGTCGCCGAAGGGGCTGCCATTTTTGCAGAATCCATCGACTGGTCGACCCAAAGTCGTGGCCGCAAGTCCGCTCGCGGCGCCGTTAACGCCTCTGGCAAGTTGGAATTGAGTTTTAACTACATTGCCCGCACCCCTAACTTGCGCGCGCGCGTGATCGTCAAGCTTGGCAATACGGCACCACCAGGTACCGAATTTCAGATTGAAAGCATGGACACGGGATGGTCCTCGGGCCGTTTGGCATTGAAAGACGGTGCTTCGCTTGAGCTGGTCTTAGGAAAAGTCGGTGAAAACACCTTCAAGGCGTTCGTTTTCGATGATCATGGCGGCATGCTCTCTTTGGAAAACAGCAAGATCGTGATTACACAAACCGCTGCCACCATTGATGCCATACCGGCTTCTGCATCGTTAAGTATCGAAGTGATGCAAAAAGGGGTCAGCGCTCTCTCATTCCTTGTACGCGAAGGTGAACCCCTTCCAAAAAAAGGCACCCAAAGGTTTTTGGCCTGTGAATCCCTACGCGCTGGCGGTAAATCAAAGCTTAATTTCATCCTGCGCGAAGGCGACATTGAGGATCCCGTCTCTGACAATGAGTGCATCGGTGAGTTAGCCATCAATGGTCATGATTTCGACGAAGGTGTCATTGTTCAGGGTGCAGAGCTCATCTGCGATTACGAAGTGCTCGACTCGGGACAAATCATCCTTAACGTATCGGTGCCGTCGATTGGAGGAACATTCGGAAGCGGTATGAATTTTTATTCGCGCACAATCGCCGGACGAGATTTCAGTAACGCCGCTCCATTTATTCTGGCAAGTGCGCAAGAACTGCGTGCCCGTGTCGAAGCCATTGGTGAACAGGTCGACGATCCCAAGATTGCACTCGCGACCAAAAAACTTGACCAGGTCGATACGCTTGATTCGCGGGAGCGCGATCCGGAAACGGCCAAGCAGGCCATGGACAATGTACAGAGCGCAAAAAAGCTCCTTGCTGAAGTGCGTAAAACACACACCCGCCCTATCCGGCAGATGGAACTCAACAATTGCCTAGCCTATTTTGAGGGAACGGTACGCGCCAACGCCCGCCCTGCCGAGGAAAGTGCTTATGACATGTTGGCGCGTACGGCTCAGCGTGCCATCGACGCTGCACAGCGAGACTTCGAAAGCCTGCTACAACAGCTTCGCATCAAGAACTTCACCATCATGTTTCGGCAGGACTGGTGGGTCATCGATCGTTTTAACCTGCTGGCCGCGCAGGCATGGCGTTTCGCCGATCCAACCAAGCATGCGGAACTGGTCGTGGTTGGCCGCAAGGCTGTCGAGGGAGACGACATGCAAACGCTCCGCATAACGATCTATGGCCTGTACGACATCATGCTACCGGATGGCAATGAGGCTGTGTCGGTGGCAAATATCACCACTTCCCTGAGCTAACCCATGGCGATCGATGCCTGGTTGCCCGTCAACTTCACCCTGCCAGACGGCAGACTAACGCGCGCCACGCTCAACGTCGGTTCGGACTGGCAACTCTATGACACCCGTGAAGGGCTGGCGTTGGTGTCCAGTGCTGCGCTGGCGGCGCACTGGTGTAGCGATGGTCTGCTTGAATTACAGCAAATGTCGACGATAACCATAGGCGACCAAACGCTCTACGTTTTGTCTAGCCCTGCCAAACAGGCCCTGGTACCTCTGCCTGACTGCCCGGCACCGTCGACTGTCAAGCAGGTCAGGCATTTCGCAGATGCGTTCCGGGAAAGTCGCAAGCAAGTACCCGACGCGTCATTGCATGACGCCTTGTATGTTGAGTCTCTGGGTCGCCTGCTACCGACTTACACGTCGTCGCCCGCGATAACCGATGACATGGTGTTGGGCCGATGGCTCACTGGCGGCGTATCCGTGTCCGTCAGCTCAGTAAGTCGCCTGCGTACGCTTACTTCGTGGATGGGCGAAAAGAATCTTTCCGAGAATGTCACCCGGGCAGGACTTCAATTCGACGACACGCCAATAGAGGAGCTCGAGACGCACGCTACCCAGCAGGGAGACGGCACACCCTTGCCGCGAGTGATCCGCGCTGCTCCCCGAGCCGCCGATGGTCTGGAATTCACCTTGGTTGGCCGTCCTGCGCTGACCCAATTCCTGCGCGAACACGTCATAGACATCATTGAGAACAGTGAACGCTACAAGGCGCTCAACATTGATTTTCCCTCTGCAATCATCCTGCATGGGCCTCCGGGATGCGGCAAAACTTTTGCCATTGATCGGCTAATCGATTATCTGGGCTGGCCCGCTTTTCAGATCGATGCCAGCAGTGTGGCCAGTCCGTACATTCATGACACTAGCAAGAAGGTCGCGGAGGTGTTTGCCGAGGCCATAAAGAACGCACCGAGCATTGTGATCATGGATGAAATGGAGAGCTTTGTATCCGATCGCCAGATGGGCAGTGGCTCTTCAAGTCATCGTGTCGAAGAGGTGGCGGAATTCCTTCGACGCATTCCCGAAGCAATACAAAAGCGCGTGCTGGTAATTGGGATGACTAATCGCATCGAGATGATTGATGCGGCGATTTTACGGCGCGGCCGCTTCGATCATGTGGTGAAGGTCGACATGCCCTCACGGGAAGAAGTACAGGTTCTGCTTGAACAGTTACTGGCAGCACTCCCGTGCGCAGACAACATCGATATCGATGGCGCCGCCGAGCAACTTAAAGGCCGACCTCTTTCTGACGTGACGTTTGCCGTACGGGAAGCAGCACGACTGGCCGCGCGGGCAGGAAAAAATGCAATTGATGCAGCGCTATTCGAGCAGGCCATCAATGCCACACCGTCACGCACAGAAGAAGCCGAGACAGCGTCACGCAAAATCGGCTTCACCTGAACCACAATGACAACCTCCACACCAAACAGAACTTCTCCGGAATCGGAACAACGCGGCTTTGCCGGATTCGGCAGCATGGTGTCCGATGTCGAGGCCGTGCAAGCGCGAGCGGAGAGTGCCGTGTCGACGACGCCGCGGTCAACTCCTCCGAACACCCCGGAGTCTACGCCGCCTCCAGATTTACCGACTAACGGCGGAGTTCCCTCGGGAGTAAAGCTAGTGTTCTTGGTAGTCGGACTGATTTCGCTGGTCGTCATCGCGTGGTACATGTCGAAGTTGACGCCACCAAGGGCAGTACCGGATCTACCAAGCGCACCGGCGGTGGCCAGTCCGGTTGACCCACGTATGCCGTTTTTGCCACTCTCGGCACCGGATGCTGCGCTCGTGAATACGATCAAGGCAGTAACAGACGCGTCTTACAAGGGCGATGAGCCGGCATTGGCACTGGCGCAAAATAAACTTGTTTCGATGTCGACGCCTGCCATTCCGGTACCGGATAAAACCACTATCAAGACGGCGCGTGCGGCGAACAGCCGCGGTATCAAGGCGATGGATGTCGGCGAATATGTCGCTGCCGCCAATGCATTTTATGAGGGAAAACAGCTTTTCCCTGGAGATGTCGAGATCAACGATAACCTTGCATACGCACTTTGCATGGCAGGAAAATATACGGACGCATTGAGCGCGGTGGCGGACACATTGCGCCTGGCACCGAAACGTGCAAATACGTGGGCTACGCTGGGCAATATCTTAGTTGGATACGGCGAGGAAAATCAGGCAATTGGTGCTCTGTTAGCAGGGCATAGCTATTCGCGTGCACCTAAACGCATGCGAGAGGGCTTCGTCAAAGGTGCGATGTCCAATCCATCCGTAGCGCTCCGGGGAGCGTTGCGACTCACCGTTAACCGCCTTACGCACGCCCTGGTGTCACCTGCCATGGAATCGGCACTGATACATATGCCATTGGAGTTCGCCCTCTATTTCCCGCTGCGCGCCCAACCGACGACAATGGTGGGTGCGCCGGAAGAATTCCTTCTCCTGAATAACAACGAAAACAAACCTACCAGCGACGACAACGGCTACACCATGCTCTTTAGCTCGGATATTAACTGCGTGGCATCGGCCTGTTTGAATGGAGCCGTCTCGGCTCGGCGCACTAATGACGTATTGCCATCCGGTGAACCCATTACGCTCGCCAATGGCACCAAGGCAATATATCAGTGGCAGGGGGAGCGCAGCATGCCGGAAGTCTGGTTCGTTATCGCGGGTATCCAATACAGCTTTTCAGTTGCGAGCCACGATGGAAAAACTGCGGCTGTCGACATGGCCAATTCCGCCCTTAAAAACGGTCCTCTGTACTTGTTCGGTGGCGTCTCCGGCGCAGAACCGGTCTCCAGCACGGCCGCGATACCTCCTACGATTCCCAGGACGGGGTACGCGCGGAATTCTCCGATGCTCAACACCAGAGGCCTGTCGACGTTTACCTTCGACAACGTGAGCAACACCCAATCGATCATGGTCAAACTCTATCGCGGTGCCAGTGAACAGGCAGCCCGCAGTTTTTATGTCATGGCAGGAGAATCCTTCAAAGCAGACAACCTCGATGCTGGCATATGGACGGTGCGATATCTCATCCTGCCAGACGGTGACGTTTATGAAGCCAATCCAATGGAATTAACGGAGACGGACGAGGGGAACAGAACGCTCTTTTCGAACATGCGCTTTACGTTAAGCAAAAGTGTAAATGGCGACTCTCAGCTCAGAAAAATAAGTAAATCAAAATTTTAGTCGTGGACCGCCGTTATCTCCTGCGTCTCGACCGGCGTTACCAAATCCAGTCACTTTTCAAATCTTAAGAAACAAGGCGAGCATGTCAGCATTTACCCATCAGGAAGTATTTTGTGATGCGTGCAATTTTGACAAAGCGTACCAGGGCGGGTTACCGCGACAAGGGCCAAGGTATGTCTATGACCTGGGCAACGATGCTGTCTTTCCTATGCATGTCCAGAAGTCCTGGTGTTATGACTGCGCCGATTTCAAGTGGATCGAAAAATTACCCACCTATGAGTCCATCGCGGCATACCGGGCGGCACATGAAGAAAAAACCCGCATCGGCAAGCCAGACCAAGGTGAGATCGTTAAACGGATGCACGATGCCCTCTACGGTAGCTTCGACGATGACCGCCTGTTCGAAGCTGTTTGTCTTACGCACGAGGTTGCGTGGAAAGAGTTCGCACGGGATCGCACTGGTAGCAAACCTCGCTGCTTGACCTGTCGTTCAGAACACACTAGCGGAAAGATCAACCTTGATGTCGATGACGAAGGAGTTTTCGTACGCTTTTCGCACCCAGGATGTGGAGGAATTTTGAAGATCAGGGAAGTCGATAGTGGACTGCGTATTTCCTATAGAACCGATCACACCCCTGGACAACTGCTTCGTTTCTACGACGGTGACTGCAATGTGATTGGTCCCAAATCGCATCAAGTTACAACCGAAGAACTTGCCGCTATGGCTAAGGACAGCGCGCCGCAGCAAACAGCTAAAGTCTTTCCGCACTACGCACAGCCGCGTAATCTATTGCAGTCAAATCCTTTTTGCGTATTGCAGGCGAGCATCCACGACGACAACGTGACGATCGTTGCACGGGCAGAAGAACGTAGTCTGGTTCTCGATCCGGACATCTGCACAGCTGCACGCACAACACTGGGCGCGCACCGCACCCGGCTTGCGGCTGAACTGTGTTGGTTCCCGGGTGTGCCGCCCGAGCAGGTCCCGGAGTTACTAGATAACATTGATATGGCAGCCGGCTTGGGCGACTACAACACGATTGTCACAACCAACTACCTCGCCGGCAGTCTGCAACTGCACCACGCACACATGCTCCCGAATATCCTGGCAAAAGAAATCGTGGCTCTAGCGCTCAAAAGTCAGGAAATCTCAGCTCAGGAAGTGCTTAGTCTCATCAACAACGATCGGAACGTGGCCGGATTCTCTGCAGTGCCGTCGGTTGGAGCCATTGATGTTGCCTTGGCTGCCCACCGCAAAGAGCTTGCTGTCATTATTCGCAACATCCTCGACACGCTTCCGTCGCTCAAAATGGTAGGAGTGATGACGGACGTGATTGAGCGCGCGACCCAAGGGCTCACTGACAATGCCCCACTAGTATTGGAAGAGGTCCTCGAACAATACGAAGCGCAAGCCAACCAGTTTCTTATCCCTGAATCAGAAAACATAGAACGGCTGACCGCGCTGGCGCGTGAAAAAGGGAGCGAGGGCTATGAGTCCGTCAAACTTGTCATAGACGAGATCGAGTTGATGATCACCAAGTGGCATTCCATCGCCAAGCCGATTCAGATGGGTTATCAAGTACGCGGTCTGGAACATCCGCTGAGCCTTGAGGTTGCCGGTTACTTGCGTGATCTTGCCGGCGACTTGCATGAACAGTACCGGCTGACGCAAGTATCGCTGCGCATAGTGTCGACGATGAAGGAATTATTCGCTCACGTGCCAACAATTGTCGCAAAACTGGAGAATGACGAATCAGCAATCAATGAACGTCTGGCGGAGCAGGTGCAGTCGCAACAGGACGATGCTAGAACAGACAGTGAGATCACCTACGAAACACGCATTGGCATCCTGTTCAAGGACACCTTGTCCATATCGCGAGCGGGTATCCAATGGAAAGGAAAGCAATACCGCCTAGAGGATATTACGTGGGTGCGATGGGGAGCTGTTCGAAAATCAACTAATGGACGGTACACGGGCACGGACTACACCATCGCGTTTGGCAGTGCGCAGCAGTCAAGCAGTATCGAAACAAGCAAGGAAGATATTTATACGTCATTCACCGACGCGCTTTGGAAGGCCGTGTGCGTACGCATGATCGGTGAAATGTTAATTGATCTGCGTGGAGGAAAAATCATCACCTTTGGCAAGGTGACCTTCACAAATGCAGGTATTTCCCTCACCAAGCGCCGATTCTTATCTAACGAGATTGGTTTTTATCCATGGGTAGCGGTAGGTCACTCCAGCAAGAATGGCGAGTTAGAAATTACTGCTCAATATGAAAAAAACACGAGTGCAACTCTGTCATATCTACACACAAAGAATGCACACTTACTCGAAGCCTTGATTCGCAACCGCACCACGAAAGGATGGGCTACCCTCAGTGGCGATTAAGGACTATCGCTGTTATCACGGACCATCCTTATCGGCTTGCAACTTGCTCATCGGAACCTCCTCAAGCTGACGCTCTGGATTTTCCTCGAAACTGCTGACTCTGACATAACCGATGCGTTGACCTTGCAAAACGTGACTCCTTAACAAGATGTGTCAGGTTAGGCCCTATGACCGCTTAACGCACCTGTCAAGAAAATACGATACCAACCCTATTCTGACGAGTTGTGTTGAGACTGCCTGACATCAGTGTCGTTTTCAGAAGGTGACTGCACAAAAAGTGAGGAGTGCTCTGCACGGGAAATCACTGCATGCCCTTCGGTAGCGAACGACTATTGAGACCGCCTACACGGAGAATTTGACCGACGGCTTACGGCCCAAATGGGACGGAAGCATCCGTACCAACCGTCAAGTCACGAAGAAAGACGTTTTTTTAAGCCTTCTTGTGATCTTCCACAACGGTGTCAATGATGAGTCGGAGGACTGAGCGCGCTATGTCCTCACGCAGCCCTGCTCTCTTCGCAATTTCTAGTATTCTTTTCTCTTGCTCTGCCTCTCGCTGAGGGTCAACCGGAGGCAATTTTTCGGCTTTTTTCAGCGCGCCAACCTTATCCGTTATTTGAAATCGCATCGCAAGGGTGCTAATAAGTACGTCATCGATTCGGTCTATTTCTTCACGAAATTTTTTTAACTGTTCCATCTCGCTCCACGATTGCCCTATTTTATTGAGACGATGTCCGCTACTGGCGGAAAGAGATCAACTAGTCGATCAAAGATTTTCGAAAAAAATTATGCCTTGATCAATTTTTCACCGTCAGGACGTAGTTCTCCTTTGGGTGACACATGCCGGTACAAAATCTGCCTGGTAACGCCAGACAGAAATTCCGCTGGTATTTGCACTTTAGCAAATATCGCTCGCAGTTGCTCCAAAGAATCATGGTCGTTTTGGGCGTAAGACGCCAATCCGAATAGCGAGCGTGCAGTCTCGGGATTGTGTCGAGCATCAAGAACGGCCTTTTCAATTGCTTCGGCCGCCTTTCGCCAGTAGTTGGCGGGTTCTTCAAATCCCACGCGTACCGGCAGACCGTTTGTGAATTCCCTCTGCGGTTCTTGCACGAACAAGCCAGCGAACTCTCCGGCTGCATCCAGAAACTGCGATTCGATCAACTCGATGGCTGTAGCCGCCGCCTCCAGCATTTGCAACTGCACCGAGTCCGCTAAAATCTCAAAGGCTTGCCATTGGCTCTGTCCGGCACGGAGCGGGTGGCCGCATCGCTCCCATACGTAACGGATAGTTTGACCGTTTGAACCGCACAGCGAGACCGGTGTGTTCAACTCGTCCAACAAAGTGCGCAGCAACCGAAACCAAAGTCCGGCGTGGACACGCCGGCGCGGTAGCGTCACGTATCCTGTCGTGAATGCCTCCCAGGTGCGGCGGTCCATTGCCGAAATCGGCGCACTGGCCTGCCGCTGCTCACATGAAGCATCATCCCAGCCCATGAACGTCCCAGTCCCTCCGCCATGGTGCTCCAGCCAGCAGCCATGCGTCGGGCAACTCAATAGCAAAGGCAATTGCCATATGAGTGGCAGCGCATGTTCCGTCGATTCGCGCATGCAGCGCGGGCATGCTCGACGCAGCTGCTGCATCGGCAACCAGGCACGCCAGCGCTTGACCGACCGCGTTTTTCGGCTACCCTTAGGCAGCAAAACTGATAACTGAAAAACGTAGGTTTCCAATGCGGACGTCACCGAGTTATCAAGACTGTCCAGCAGCCACGGCATCCAGCCGGCGAAACTCATGCAGCGCAGGCGATCTTGCTCGATGCCACTGCGCCGAGCCAGGGCGATCAACAACGGTAGCGGCGGCGCAGTGTCAAGGTCCTCGATCTGGTCGTGGCCAAGATCATGCTCCAGCAGCTCGCGCATGTCCATCTGGTAACAGTTTGCGACACGATTCAGCCAGGACGATAATGCCTCGCCTTCCTTGGGGGCCGGATGCAGCGGCCAGCGTTGTGCCGGGCTCACATCAACTCCCGCTCGAACTGGCGGCGCCGCTCGCTGGGACCTGCGTAATCGGTCATGCTGAGCGTGCGGTGGTTGATGGCTTCCTCTCCGCTTTCTGCTGCGGCGACGGCTGCCGCTATCAGCAAGTGTGCCAGTTCGCCGATGGTGCCTTCGCTGCGGGTCAGCAGATAGCGGGCCATGTCCGGCGTGGCGATCGGCGAACTTCGGCGCAGCGGAAACGACGCGGCGAAACTCGCCAGCAATGAGTAGCAGTCGTCGTTGGCTTCCCACAGTGGCAGCATGATGGGCTCGAAGCGATTTTCCAGTTGATCGTCGGACCGGATAACAAGGTAAGCCTCGCGCGTGCCAACCCCAACCAATGGGATGCGCAACTCGTTGCCTAGAAAGCGCAGCAGATTGAGGAACTCTCGCCGGCTGACGCTATTGCCAGCAAGAACGTTATGCAGCTCGTCGATCACGAGCATGCGCACGCCGACGCGGCGCAGCAGCGACAATGCCAGTTGCTCCATCTCCGGCAGACGTTGGCGCGGGAGCAGCGGCGCACCCATGGCAGCGAGCAAGGCCACATAAAAGCGTGTGACCGAAGGCTCCGATGGCATCTGCACGCAGAGCACCGGAATGTGCTCCTGATCGTCGCCGGAGGTAGTTGGGTGAGTGCGGCGGAATTTTTCAATGATCATCGACTTGCCGTTGTTGGTCGGGCCGACCAGCAAGAGGTTGGGCATGCGTTGCTTGCTCGGCCACGCAAACAGGGTTTCTAGCCGGTTCAGCGCTTCGACTGCGAGCGGATAGCCAATCCAGCGGTCGGCACGGATGCGCTGAATGCGCTCTACCGCCGGCAGGCGGGCCAGCCCCTGTGCTGCCGGTAGAAGGTGGGATAGGTCGATGGCGGGAAATTCGTCCATGGCTACCATTCCTCGATCTGGTCAAATGGCGGAGCCGGCGGCTGGCCCTCGGTTTCGGTATCAGGTATGTCAGACACCAGAGACGCGGGCCTGCCCGGTGGCGATAGCATCTTGAGATGCTGCCGCCGCTCTGTATCGCGCCGCGCCTTGCGCGTGGTGTGCTGGGCAGTCTCCACGATGTCGCGCATCTGCCGGATCATGCGGAACAGCGCCGCCTCGTCCACCTGTTCACGCCCAAGTTGGCGCAAACGGGCAAGCGCCTTGCGTTGCTCCCACAGCGTAATGGCGGGATGCGACAAGGTACGGTAGGAAATTTCCAGATAGTGTTGCCCCTCGGGTTCCAGCACCCATATCCGGCTAATATCACGCGGGTCGCGCCGGATCAGGAACGCCGGCAAGCGGCCGCGCCGGGTGATCCATGGCTTGAGCGCGTCGGCATAGTAGTGGATGTGGTCAATGACGAAGCCGGTCCGGGTCAGCGTACGTCGGATCACCGGCAGGAAATCGACCAGGAAAGCCGTCGCGTGTGTGACGATGGCGGGGGTGCCGGAATGGGCTACCGCATCGGCCCATAGCGCCGCCGGCGGCTGGAGCAGAGTTCCGTGCACAGAGCCGTGATAGGCGCCTATTGCCAGAGTGAGCCAGCGCTCCAGTTCGTGCAGCGTCAGCGCCGCCATGGCTTTCGAATCGTACTTGCCGCGTTGGTCTGGGTTGGAAAACGTTGTGCCCGGCAATTCGTGGATCATCTGCATCGCGGTGCCGATGATTCTCTCGACGATGCCACCGAAGTGCGGCAGGCCCGGCGGGCGATAGCTCAACCCAATGCCGTGCTGTTGGCAACCACGGCGCAGCGCTTCGCTCTTGAACTCGACAGCATTGTCCAAATACAGCTGCTTGGGCTTGCCGCTCATCGGCCAATCCATTTCCACGTCCAGACGTTCCAACTGCGGGCGTTTGTCACAGGCAGCGTGGGCCAGGCAAAGGCCGACGGAGACGGCGGACGGTGCTTCCAGCGTGACCACCATACCGGCCACGCAGCGCGTAAATACGTCGATGGCGAGCGTTAGATAAGGGCGTCCGATTGGCTGCCGGTCGCGCTCATCGACGATGATCAGATCGATGACTGTATGGTCGATCTGCACTTGCTCCAGTGGTGCAGTGACTTCGGGCGGGACCCCGCCGCCCCCTTGCAAGTCACGGGCAGCATCCGGGCCACCCCGACTGCGTGCAGTCTTAATCGGGTCAAGCGTAGCGATGCGCAAAGCCACAGTGTTGCGGGACGGCACCCGCAGCTTCCTCGCTTTGCACGCCTGTGTTATTTCACGGTATAGCGCCGCCAGGCTGCGCTTCTGCCGGTTCAGAAACCGCTTTTGTAACAGATCGCGGATGATGTGCTCGACCTGCTCCGATAAGCGGCCCTTGCCTTTGCCGCCGCTGGATTGCCCCCGCGCGAGGTCCGTGACCAAGCCGGAGCCCTGCCGTGCGCGTCGGATCAAGACGTACACCTGACGCCTAGACAAGCCCAATGAGTGCGCGGCGGTATCGGCTGCCTGATGACCGACAAGATCAAGTGCCGCAAGCGGTCCTAGGACGTCCATTCGTTGCCGTGCCCGCTCCCAGGCGGCATCAGGCAGTGTCAAAACCCCTTGCTCGGCTATGCGCTGTATTTCTGTTGCCACGCCCGCACCTCACCTCTGTGCATAGGAGTGTTCAGCATAGACGACGATGGTGAAGACGAGTACTGATCAAAGACAAGTCAGAAGTCATGCGCACAATCGTCGTCTGGGCCAGCAAAATGGTGCAGTCGTCTTCTGAAAGTGACAGACGGCTTCAGTTGAGACTGCCTGACATCAGGTTAGGGTATAGCCCAACCTGACTGCCGATTCAAAGCCGATCAGGCCGACGATGCCGAACCGCTGATCAGGCTTTCCGCAGAAATGTGCAATCCGACATGCAGTCGGCGAATCATGGCGAGCGTCAGTGGCCGCTTGTAGTTGAGAATTTCATAGACTCGATTGAGCTTACCAATCATCGGTACCAGATCCTTCGCGACAAGACCGGCCTGCTCCATGCGAAACTTGATAGCCTCGACCGGATCGGGAGCGGTAACTGGGTAGACCGTGCTTTCGTACGCCTCGATGAGCATTAGCAAGACTTCGAAGCGGTCGCCTTCCGATGAACCCGGAACGGGTTCGCGATCGACGTACCGAGAGGCCGCCTACAGCGACTGTTGATACTGTTCTTCAGTACGAATTGGTTTGAGTTCCATCTGTTACTCCATGTTGATCGTAGCCGGGGCACCGTAAGGATTGCTTCGCAAATGAGTAACAGACACCGCGAGATAAGCCAAATCAAGACATTGAACCTTGTTTTTATTTTTGCAATGAGCTTTCTTGCGCTTTTTCACGATTAAATCGACGTTTTTTTGACCGCAAGATAAACGTTCTCTTTTCTTACATTCCGCATTTTGAGGCCAGCGCCCCTATGAAAAATGCCGACCTTACTCAATTACGCAAGAATCCTTACGGTACCCCTGTCACGGTCAGGAAAACTAGTAGCTGGAACTTCTGCTCGACAGCCCGCTGGCGAGCCATTCCAGATTCTCGAATCGGCCAGCTGCAATAGCGAGTTAATTCAGAATCTATACCCGATTGACGGCGTGAGCAGCCTGCCAGCTTGATCCTACCGGCAACCATCTCTGGACAAACCCCGCAACCCCATCGCCAAATCTGCAGTACGACATGATCTGTCGCACCTAGCTCCTATAGTGGTGCCTTCTAATGGTGAACAACTTCGAATCAGATGTTATTCGCAACCGGGCCGCAAGTCGTTTGGCGAATTCCACATCAGCGCGCATTACTACTTTTGAAAGGCAAACCAAAATTGCTCAATCCCGAACTCGACGACTTCATCAGCAGCGAACTATCCGCCTTAGCCAAAGAGACGGCCGGTATCGTACCGCTGACCACGGCACCACCACGGCTATACCATCTTGTCAACGCGACCGAGCTCGACGAGCTCCTTCGCACCGGCGTAATGCAAGCGTGGCATTCCCGCCTTGCGACCCATGCTGCAATAGCGCCATACGGCATTGCGCTGGTCGAGCAATGGATGAAACAGCGGTTTGACCTGACACTTTCTGGGCCGCAACGTGCTTTCTGCGACAGCGTAATTCAGGGTCTCAATCCGTGTGGTACACATTTCGACTTTTTTGTGACGCGACTTTTCGCGACTGCTGCGCCTCCTGATTCATCAAAGAACGATGATGGATTTGCGCTAGGATTGCGATGCAATGAACTGCTCTACACCACTGGTGAATGCCGGCCAGACGCAAGGATAATGATCCAAAGCGCGATCTATGATGAAGCGGTCCAGACCGCGATCGTTGAGACACTTTACAGCCAGTACGAGAAGTATTTTACGAGCAGCGTCTCACGCTTCGGCGAAAAGAACGCAGGCGACCTCATGCTGCGGTGTATCGACTGCCTGCGACGCGATCTTGGCGCGGTGATGGTGCGCTTTCGTCAACCTGCACAATGTGTCCAACATGAGTGGCTCGCAATTGCGCTTGGTGGACGAATGCAGCAGGAGCATGACGTCAGGTTTGACGTGGTTCACGGCCAATTCGCGCCTTACGTCGGAATCGACCTTTGCGTTAGCGCGGGAGAAAAACCGCCTCGTCTTGCGCTTGCAGAGATTGCTGTCGGCGCGTCATTGCCGTTCGCAGTGTGCCAGGAAAACCTGCTTGCGCGTCTGCGAGCTAGCGACCACACCAGGAAAATGACGCGACCGGCGATCCGGATCATCCCCGCAAGCCTGGCCCGAGATTGATGCCTTCGGTGCTAGCGCAATGTCCAGGCGTCACGCGCGGGTGCGCCTACCAGGCGGGGCATCACTGATCAATCTGCATCATGACAACGAGGAGAATTACCAATGCTGACGAACGAATCACTCAGGCTCAGCGACGAGCAGCTTGCGGCCTACAACGAGTGGGGAGCGCAACTGGTGAAAGTCCACTTTGATGAGGAATGTCTCGAATCACTCGAGGTCAGCCTCGTCTTTACCTTCGGCGTGATGGGGCGCAGCGTCGAAGCGCGGGTGGGAAGTAGCACGACGCACAAGCTCGTACTGGAAAGCGCTTTCTAGAGCGGCGCTGCCGCAGCCGCCAGGCCAATTGGTGGAAAATTTTCGTCGGGTTGGCGTTCAGACCGGATGCATCAAGCTTGATCATTATTTTTACTGAAAAAGGAGACTAGTTTGTGGATCTTCAGCCTCACGAACATCATCTATGCGGTCGCATTCGGCGTTGCATTCCTTCTGACCCTCGGGCTGTTCAGCCTCGCGCTCTGGTACCTACGATGGATGCTCGCAGTTTTTTACCTTGCCCTGCCGTGCATGATGGTGTTCTGGTTTCTGTGGGCATGGCTTGTCGTGATTCCGGTCGGGCTGCTGGCCGACGGCAGTCCCCTCGACAGGCGAATCGTCGTCATCAGCCACTGGCTCAATGACGCGAATTGGGAAGTCTTGAAATTCGGGTTCCTGCTGCCCTACCGTGTGTTCCTGCTGGCTAGCCAATCGGCTGCTTTTGTTGCGTCGTATTTGTGACGTCGGGCGGACCTGTAAAGAACCGGACAATTCTCTCCAGGCCCCTTGTAAGGCATCAAATAGCTTCAGATACCACAGCAGCAAGAAAACCAATCTGTTGAATCGATTGTGCTGATCGCAAGCCACTGATTCTTTTCATTCATGCGCGGTAAAGCATGAGTGCCTTGCCTAAATTTCTTCCGCTGGAAAGAGGATAGCCGAGAATGCATCGGCTGGATCATGCCCCTTCGAGATCATTCGTATGATCATTTCCTTTGGGTTGTTTTCGATCCGCCTGGGGTATTTCGGTGCATTGCTTTTTGAGTCTTCAATCCAATGAGCCCGGAAGGCAGTCTCGGCCTCAGCTATTGACCTTTTTACGAGAGGTTGTGCAGCTTTACGCCAACCCAGTACATGAAGGTCCCAGACGGATTCCACCGACGTCCAGTCGAACGCAGCAACGCACGCTTTTTCTTCCATCCAATTGTTAGTGTAGCTTTTGCCAGGCGCCCCGTTCCGATTAACCGCCAAACATGCCAGATTCGGCAAATTGTTCTCGATGCAAAAATCCTCAATCATGAAGAGGCGCTTGCCGATAGAAATCGGAATTGCACCGCTGACGATCTCATCATCCGGAAAATCGCGCTTGGCGCGTTTAACCAGGTCGCCATAACAAATTGTTCCACCAACTTCGGCTCGGGCCAGTTCAAGCAGATAACGGTAATAGATTTCACCAAGCCTGACATCGTGTACTGTAATTGCCATTTTCAATCTCCTTTCCAGCAGGTTGCAGCCATATTCAAAACGGTCTCGGTGACCGCGCTAGAGCCCATCGTTTTCCAAAGTTCATCCATCGCCCGCTTGATCTCCTCGACGTCGGCATCTTCCGAGAGACCGTGCGAGCAAGTGCGCACACGCGTGTAAATTCCACCTCTCGGCACATGCTGCCTTGCGCCAGGCAAGTCTCTAAGTTTTTCGACAAATGTTGATCGGTCGAAGCCACTTTCAGCCCGCACAGGCCCAACCTCCAGCCGAAGAAACAGCTTTTTCTGCTCAAGGTGGAACCAGAGCTTAACGGGACAGCTGGCTTCCCAGCGGGTCGTATCCGCGACTTGAAAGGCCCTGTTGGCAAGCCAGCTTTCATCGACGAAATAAATATCGCTCGAACGGGTTGTGACTGCGTTAAGTGCCGGGTACTCGGCTTGAAAGGACTGAAACGCTTCCGCCAAGACTGGCACTTGTCCGTACTGGACAATCAGATTGCATGCATTTCTATGCTGGGCGTAAATTCTTCGGCAAGCAGTAATGAGTTCTTCAGATACCATAATTCTCTTATCGATCAGTTCTACGTAGTGATTAATCATCAGTGATACTGCCGTCGCCGGCGTTTCGTCGGCGAGCCGTTTCAGTTCGGCAGAAATCACCCCGTAGTTCAAGGTACTCCATTCCTCATCTCCAGCATCGATTCCTTTCGGCGTCAGAAAGCAGCCCATAAACTTATATCCGTTATAACGCTGCCCTGCCAGGAGTCGATAATCCTGCAGTTGCTCTTCTCTTTCGGATGCATCGATCTTGTTCTCGATTACAAACATGAGGCGCAGATCGGGGATTTGAACGGTGATGTCGAAATGATCGCGCTCACAATAAACCAATGCACCGCTAAAATCTGCAATCGCGAGTGCAAGCTTGGATACAGGTGGGTTGGGGTGGTTAGAAGCCGCAGCCAACAGGACCGAACGCAAGAATTTGTCCCCCAGTCCATGCGATTCAGCTGGGTTGAGCAGGAAAGCCAGAAAACGTGAATGCCGGATTTCTTGCCGAACCATGTTCAACGCCTCAAATACGTTGAAACGGTTATCCAAACTAAATTTTCGTTCGAATGTGCTGATCTCTTCGAGTAACGCTAACAGCTCTTTCTCTGATTCCATAGGCCTTGCCAATTAAAAATTTAGGGGTCCGGCTCTTCGTCCGAACGTCTGGCCTATCTGCGGCGTTCTTAGTATAACTACCTTACTGCGTCACTACCGAGTCGATAAATAGTTGATATTATTTAGGCCTTTCTGAATACGTTTTCGCGCAATTCGTTTTTTTAATTAACTGCGCAAGCAGTACCGCTGCAGCCCGATTACTAAGCACCATTATCCGCTTCAAGCGCGCCCGGGTCATCCCGACGAACAGCTTGCGAAACGCCAGTGGATCGAGTTCCTCGAAGCCGATTCCGGTAAAGATGCGTCGACCGCTTGGCATCGGCTCCCACCAGGACGCCATCCATTCGCCAATTTATCCTGGGCGGGTGACTAGACATACAGCCCAGCCATGTTGTTCGCCGCAGTGCGCATTTTTTCAGCAAGCAGCGGCGGCGAAAGAACGACGACCTGGTCGCCGAAACCGAGCAACCACCATTTCAATTCCTGCGTATCCGGCAGCCGCGCTTTTATCCGCACGAAGCCGGGGACGTCCGCCTCGATCACCTGCGCTGCGGTCAGAGGACACTCATGGAGATGAGCGGCTGCAGCCTCCGTGAAGCGCGCGACGAGATCGATCTCGTCACCGCACTCCGCATAACCGAAGCCACCTTGTGCGATGTAGGTATCGAGATCAAACCCGGCGGGACGGACCGCTGCCTCGTCGATCATGGTGGCTTCCGCGATGCGGTGAAGGACCAATTGACGCACATCCGGGTATTGCCCGATCGTGCCAAGGAGATAGACGAGGTTGTCGCGGACCACGACGCTGACCGGATGGACCACGTACTCCTTGGCTTCCGGCGCCTGGCGGGCCCGATAGCGCAAGCGCAGTTGCCTTTCCTGCAGCACGCACTGGTACACGGTCGTGTGGACTGCGGGATCGATGACCGGTGCCTGCAACCGCAGTCCGCGCGGCAGGACGCGCACCTTCTCCGGCCAGCGTGTCACGCCACTGGCCTGCTCGTCGAGCAGCGCATTGGCGGTCTTGAACCACGGACCAAGATAAGCCAGCGTCGATTCCGGCAACAACGAACGCATGTGGCGCTCGACCAGGTGAAACGTCACCGCTGCCTGCGGCTCCAGAAGTGGCAATTGCAGTTGTTCCGCACCTTCCTGCCATGACCAGCCTTGCGGCTTGGCGTCGTCCCCGATCAACGGCAGCGCCAGTGAAAGCTGGTTCAGGTCACGCTGGATCGAGCGAAGGGATATCTCGTAGCCTGCGTGCTCAAGCTTGCGCTGAAGCGTATTGGCGTCGATCTTGCGCGGGTAGCGCGGAATATATTGCACCATGGCCCACTGACGCGCAGAGGAATCTTTCATAGCAAACTTAAACCTCTCAATGGATACCGCACCGGACGACGAAAATTGTCATTCGAGAATACTAATGCAGTTCCATGGGACGTTGTTTGCTTGAAGCAACGATTCCTTGGCGATCGTGCGAAGACGCAGGCGATCACACACAATCGGGCTGGAAACTACCGAATTCGCGGTAGTAACCGCCACCGTCACCAAGTCCGGCGCTCGTTACGCTGACTGGTTTATCTGCCGCGCCATCAAGGCGAATTGCTCGTCCCGTTCCTGGTCACTCGGATAACTAAGTAAGGCGGCACAAGCACGGGCCACCGCATTGGCCTTTCCCGTCTCGAATTCCGCATGACTATCGGTCATGTCAAACAGCATCCGGGATGAAATTGCGATCACCAATTTGTTGCCTGTATTGCTCACCATGTGACTCCTCAGACTGCTTGTTCAATTGATCGGGCAATAGTGCAACGCCAAGTTGCCCAGCCCCGCCGCGATCGATCAAGTTCCAAGTTTCGCGATAGAGTGCGACCCAAGTTGTCGCATGGCGCAAGTCCAGCGGATCAAGCACGGCGCGCCGACGATACGACATGCCTTGTCGCGGTCATCGGCCATATTCAAGCCTGATCGTTGTGCGCGCCGATAACGCATCAGATACCTATTCCTTGAGGAGCCAATACCGATGTTGACTGAAGTCGTTGAATTTATTCACCTGTTCGAGTCCGTGTTGTATCACCCGCAAGCCCGGGTGGTGCAATGGGCACCGATTTACCAATATTACCGATGCCTGGATCAAGTGTTGGTGGCAGCAACCGATGCAATCGAATACGCTCTGCCACGCCGCATGGATGAACCTGCGCTGATGTCGACACAATTCTATCCGGACGGATTAACCAAATGGGTTACGTTAACCAACGACAATTTTGCCAGCCTGGACGAAGCGGTCGTTCACGCATTACACGAACTGAGCGGCATCACACGGCATGTTGGAACCTGTCTTCTGGTACCGAATAAGGAAGTGACGGACCTGCTGCGTTTTCACCTGCATCCGATGAGCCTGTGGTACGTATGTTTTGTAGAAGATTTTATTTCAGGTCGTATCAGCGATGATGGGTTGATGCTGCGCCATGCCGCCCTCAAGACCACACAACATGCCAAGAAGCGGATCTTATCGTTTGACATCCAGGCGATGGAATTGATGGTGGATCAGAGCTGGGACATATCGACCCACGATTTGCGACTGGCACTATGTAGCAAAGAAAAAATAATGATCAGCCGCCTGCATCAGTCACGGGAAGCACTGCGGGTCTACCTGCTGGCACACTGCACGATGGCTGACCTGTTGTAGATGCAATCAAACAGCCTGATCAGATTTAACCGACGCTGCGTTAATAGAAAGTACTCTGACGATTCGATCAACAAGTCTGGAATATGAACAAATATCCATAGTTAATTCGAAGGTTGTGAAACCCTATTACCGACTGACCAGCGTCGCTTTCCTGAGTTTCTAACTTCAATAATCACTGCTCTGTTTGTACTCTGCAAAATCGCGACAATATCCGCCCGCTTCGCATTTCCGCTGTGCATCGTCGTTTCAACGCCATTCGTTGCAACTGTGCGGAGGCAAAAAATTCTCTATCAATTTCAACTTGGTATTTTTGGATCTTTCGAGTGATTTCTATTCTTTCAGCAATTTAAACATTATCAAATTTTAAACTCATATAGTTTATATTAATTCAATCATTTTTCTGAGAGCGAACAGTTTGTCTTACGAGTAGAAACAGTCCAGCTTCCAATGTCGCAACGTCATGATCAAATTCGTAATTATGTTTTAAATCTGCTCTCAAAATTCGTAAAAAATGCATAAACAACTTATAACCTTTTAAATTTAACGCAAAACCTAACCCCTCCGACAAAACAGCATCGAGGACTGCAAAGCGGTCTGGTCGCAGCATGCGTAAATGTTTACTCGCGAAAGAAACTCCTAAACCATTAATTACAATCCCGCCGGATAAAGCACACTCGTCCGTGATCAAATCATTCTGAAGCGTTTCAAACCATTGGTGAATATGAAGCGCAAGCGTTTCTGGATTCCTGCGACTCAGGTTTGACCAGACACGTTCACCACCTCCCCAAAAGCAGATTCGCTTGCTGACTTCTTCAGCCTGCAACGGCGAAAATACTGGTCCTAAATTTCGAGAAAATATTTCGGTTTCAGTCGTATTAAATTCCATTAACTGAAGCGCAACTGCACTTTCAAGTGCTGAGTATGTAAACTTAAAACCGACAAATTCGATTACTTTCGAAGACGACTTAATATCGGATCCGCTAAAGTCCCCTACGGTACGCATGACAGAATCCGAACACAAGAATGGGAGTAATTTTCCCGTATCGACCCTTAGCGAATCTCTGTCGCATACCGGGCAAACATCAATCCAGCGAGTTGAAGAAACGACATGAAAAGGCAGTGATTCTGAATTTTTTTTATTACCACTCATTAAGGTACGGCCATTAATTCGAGCGAATTCGGTTCCGCATGTGTGGGTCATTTTAGTTTTCATTGATTCCTTATGTAGTAAATATACCAATTTTTATCGTTGCAACGTTTTTTTAATTTCTAATTGCAATGAGGATGCGCTCTAATGCTTCGCATGCACCAAGGGGAATGGAAACTGAATCCGGAGTTCTGATTCGCCATTCATTTGGATTGATCCGGATGACCGGCACCTTCAACCCCTCCCCCTTGCGCCGTACCGAAGGAATCGCCGTACCTGCACCCATCTCGATGACGACGAGGTGCCTTACCGTTTTCAGCCAAAGGTCCAATCGTCCCAATTGCAGGTCCGTCCGTTCGGACAGATAGGTCCAGTCCTCAAACATCAGAATATTCGGTCGCGCCAGTCCCCCGCAATGCGGACAACGTGGCAAGTCGGAGCGTAATGTGCACGTCGCTTCGTCGACATCCACGACCAGTTCATCGGCCGGCCAGATATCGACCTTGCAGGCTGCAAGGCACTGCAAATGGTGGATGGAACCGTGACATTCGACGATCTGCGCAGCGTCGAAGCCTGCTTTCTGAAACTGCCCGTCGACATTGCTTGTATAGACGAAGCTACCGTTGGCCATTTGCGCGCCGAATGCCTGCAGCAGTCCGAATCCGGCATGGGGAACCGTGTCCCGATACAGTTGAAGCCGGTGGCCGTAAAATCCCCATGCCAGCCGCGGCTGGTCCTCGAAAGTCGCTTGCCTGGCAATGTCCATGAACCCGATGCCGGCCTCAGCAAGAGGTGGATAGGCTTTCCAGAATCCCTGATCACCGCGGAAGTCCGGCAACCCGGAGTCGACGCCGATGCCAGCGCCAGCCGTGATCAATAAACCGTCCGCACCCTGAATCAGCTCGGCCGCCACCGAGATACTGCGGGCAATGTCAGCGTCATTCATTTTTAGGCCTCGCATCACGAATCAAGAGACGGCATGTCGGTCCGCCCGGTAAAAAAAGCCCAGAGACGCACCATGGCAAAGGTATCGAGCTTGCAGTAGTCGAGAAGCTGGTCAGCAATCTGCGCCCTGCGCTGCACGGTCGTAGTAACCGCGATCGCTTCCCGAAATACAAGCATCGCCATGCCGCCATCCTGCACGCCATCGAGCGCACCGTAGCTGAGGTCAGGCGCGATTGCTGGCAATACTTTCTTGATGCTCCAGCTGCCTTGCTGATCTGGATGGTAGTAGCGCTTCGTCGCAATTGGCAGGAGGTCGACCAACCTCTCGTTGATTGCCAGCAGTGCCGTACGCAAGCGCGGAAATCGCTCGGACAGCTCGCGGATACGGGCACCCTCGAACCCGGCGTTGTAGACGAAGACTGGACCCCGAGCGCCGCACTGTACAACCAGGGCTTCGGCAAAAGCCTTCGAAGGATCCGCGCCCGAGATGTCCAGGAACGCGTCATGCGTCAGTTTCCCGGTGCGCGAGAGCCGGTGAATGCTGAACTGGAACGGGATCTGCTGGAATGGCCGGGTCCCTTTCCAGAAAGGTACCGCAAACTGGATGGTCTCGAAATCCAGAAAATAGGCCGGGCGCGGATGCGCTGCCAGGTCATTCGCCGCCCCGGCAGCGTCGAAATACGTCTCGCCCGACACGGTGTGATGCTTGACGCGACGCTGAGCGTCGTTCAACAGTTCATCCGGGACTCCCCGCAGGTCTGTCACGCCCCCTTCCCTGATGAAGTCTTTCAATACCCTGGTCTGGATCCGTGGCAGCCAGCTGACGGGATAGTCGGCCTGTGGTTCGGTACTACTGCAATACCCGATGAACCCGCACGGGAACGGGTCCTTGCAATGCCCGCCAGTCAGCTGCACGGGCTCCGCAGGCAGCGCCGCGACGGCGCCGGCGCCGGCGATCCAGTCGACGACTTCGGCATGCCGTTCGTTGGACGATACGGTCAGATCCTCTTCGACGAGCAGCCCCTGATAATCCTCCCGGCCAGGATAGACCCAGGTATTGTCGATGTGGGCCAGCGACACGCCGGCGAGGACGACACCGGCGCTTTGTGCCACAAATGCCTGAACTGCCGTGTCATCAAGGTGATAGTCCTTGACGCTGGTCGACGACTTCACCTCGACCATACGCCACGCACGGCGGTTCGCCCGCCGTACCGGCAACATCACGTCGGCAAACGCCAACGCACCCCCCGCAGAAAATCCCGCCTCGAAGATCGGTTTTGATCCCGCCAGAAGCGCAGTGGTGCGCGCAAATGCCGCCTCAAACCCTTCGGCCCAGGGATCGATCAATGATCCTTTTCCCGTCGGATCATACAAACGCCGGGCAATCTCCCCGACCTGGTGGCCTGCATCGAAATTTGCCTGCGTTCCGGCCGATTCCTCACGCAAGGAAGGCCGGTGAATTTCCAGCCAAAGCCGCCGAGGACACTGCCGGTAAGCCAGGAGCTTCGACTTGGAAAGGGTACGCTTTGGCGATTGCATTCGAAAAATCTTTCAGAAGGAACGCCACGGGTGGCAGCATCAGCAAGGCCAACAATCGAAAGCCAGTTCGGTCTTGGTTGTTTCTTTTTAGAAATTTATTGTCGCATCAATCTGCACTTTACACAAAGCCGATACCGGCTTTTGCGACCTCCTTGACCGCGCACTCGGCTTCCAGTGCGGTGACGAAAGCGGCGCTCGATACGATCGGCCGGAACCGTCCCTGCCGCATGACCGTGGCGAAGTCCCCGGGCGTAAGCGATCGCAGGCGAATTGCCTGCGCCGTCACCTGCGGTGGGGGCGTATCGAGCGCAAGCGTGGCACAGTATCGCTGCAACAGCGCCGCGACCTGGTCGGGTGCCAGATAGTCGAACTTCACTTTCAGATCGAACCGGCGAAGCGCCGCCTGGTCCAGGCCCGCCATCAGGTTGGTCGAGGCCATGAACACGCCGCCGAAGCACTCGAGCTGGCTCAGCATCTCGTTGACCATCGTGATCTCCCAGCCGCGCTGGTTGCTACGCCGGTCCTGCAGGAAGCTGTCGACCTCGTCAATCAGCAGCACCGCTCCCTCGCTCTCAGCCTCCCTGAAGGCTTGCGCAATGTTCTTCTCGTTACCCCCTACCCACTTCGACATCAGGTCGGAAGCACGCCGCACCAGCAGCGGCACACCCATCTGCTCGGCAATCCAACGTCCATAGGTGGTCTTACCGGTTCCCGGAGGCCCATACAGGCAAAGCCGCCCGGACCGCGATTCGACCAGACCAGCGGCGATCTGCGCCAGATCGGCATCGGCGCGAATGAAACACGGATCGTAAATGCTAGACAGCTGGTTAGGATCGTTCGGCCGCACCGTGGCGTGCCCCTGCGCTTCCAGGGTGCTGTTGATCAAGCGGATGAATGCATCGGCAGCCTTGCTGGCGCCGAGTTCGCCGCGAATGCAGCTGACGACCGCAGCGGCCCGGGCCACGACTGCCGGCGCCAGCACCTGCGACTCCGCGACCATAGCAATGGCACCCGGCTCGAGCAAGTCCTGGCATTGCTGCCCGATGATGCGCATGCGCTGGCTCTTGGGTGGGATCGGCAGCTCGATCACCATGTCGAAGCGTCGCACGAATGCCGGATCAAGGCTGCCGATCGAGTTCGATAGCCAGAGGGTCGGCACCACGTTGATTTCCAAAATGCGGTTAACCCATGCCTTCTGCGACTGCGCCGTGCTCTTTCTACCAAAAAGACTGTCACCGTTGTTGAAGACATCCTCGACTTCATCGAAGACGATCAGCGCCTCGCGTTGCGTCAAAAAGCTCTGCGCCGCGCTAAAGCCGCGCAGGCGGCGGTGACCGCAGACCGGATCACCATCCGCATCTTCGCTGGCGACTTCGAATAGCTCACTGCCGAGTTCAGCTGCCAGTACCCGGGCAAGCTCGCTTTTTCCCATGCCTGGTGCCCCATGCAAGTAAATATTCACGCCGCTGCGAGCCGTGGCAATTGCGTGGCGCAGATACGGGCGCAGGATATCGAGCGATGAAGTGATATGACTGTAATCGGACAGGGTCAGCCGCGCCGGGCCGGCGAGCGTCACCATCCCGCGCAGCAGGTTGACGGGATCGGTCTCGGCAGAACAGATATGGTCCGCAAAGGTCTCGGACAGCAGGTCCAGCTTGCCGCGCAAGGTCGAGCTACCACGCCGGTCGATGGAAACCAGACCGGACCTCGCCAGCGGGCCATTTGGTGCCAGTGCGGCGCGCACCTCGGACTCGGGTAAGGCAAGGACAACTGACAACGAGTGGAAGACCTTGACCGACGACAGGTTGCCCAGCCAGCCTGCAGCATCATCGAGCACTCGCTCGCTTTGCAGCATCACTGCGAACTCGAGGATACGGCGATCGGTTTCTGAAAGACCAACCAGGTCAGATAGCCGCTGAATATTTTGCGAAAGGCATGCCGCCAGATCGAGGCTTATGGATTCTTTTTCCACTTCGCGCAGGTCCTTTCGCAACTCGGTGAGGACCTCGCCGGGCTCGAAATCCTGCGATGCCTTCTCGACCCATGCGCCAAGTCCAAGCTGCTGCGCCATCAGGTCATTGGCGAATCCGTTCTTGCGAATGAAATCCTTATGGCAGCCAAGCGGCACGAGCAAGCGCAGAAGCCACAACCGAACGATCGGATCGCCCGTGAGACGAGTTTCAATTGAGTGAGTAGCAGGACGCGAGCGGCGGGTGATGGCGATGTTGATCTCCTTGAAGTAGAAGTTCATTTTCCGGATCGTTGCGACAGTTTGTGTCGCACGAAAAACTCGGACAGTCAGAATTCACATGGACGCCAGAAGTTCAGCTGTGCGACATGTCCTGTCGCTGGGACCTCGTACTGTCAGGCCTTTGATCGATACCGGGCCGGAACCAAACCGGCTCGGCTTTTTACTATCCATTCTGGAGAGATGCATGAGCACGCAAATATTGAAAGATGCACAGTACCGAATCGTCGGCTACATCGATACGAAGGCTGATGGATCACAGATCGGAAAAACGGCGCAATACAAGATCGTCGGATATTACGATCCGTGCTCTAACATCACCAAAGATGCTCACTACCGTATGGTTGGCTATGGAAATCAAGTCGCATCGTTGATTTATTGTTCGTAGCATGTAGATGTGACCGTACCCCAATAAACAGTGCAGGTACCAATTCTGGGGTAAGGTCAGCTGGTCCAGACGAAGCAAGCCTAATTCAAGCAGCCTTTTGAAAGCCTGTACCTGAATCATTTCCGCTCTTCCGCCTGAAACAGTTCCCGATCGTGACAGGCAAGCAGTTCGTCGCGACTAGCAAATTCGGTGGCGAGTCGGGTCCGAATGCACGAGCCGAGGGGGATCAAGTCTTCACGTCGCAGTTTCTCCAACAGGGGATCCTGCGCCCAAACCGGCGGAATTTGTCCAACGAGGTGACGGGAAACATTTGTTAGTCAGACTCGGTGCAGAGAGGCCGCCCTTGGGCTAGCTTACAGCGAAAAACTTGCAAAAAAATACTGTCGGCTTGTTGATCAATGCGAAAACAGTCCCAATCAGGTTTTCCGTCACCACCTTTGGGATATGGACAAATTCCGCTAGTTTGCGGCTACAACTCCAAACTGTTACCCAGGTTTGAACCACGCCCGTTATCAGGACATGGCCATTGCGACGTGCCCGGTACTGCACACCGCCTTCAAAACGGCGCTGCGACAAACGAAAAGCTTGATAGCGTCGGTATTGACTTCTCGCCACAAAAGTCATCCCACATCCGTGCGCTTTCCCTCCCAAAACCGTTGCGACGCCAGCATCCGGCGTCGCTCCTCGCTGGTGGTGTAGCCGGTCGTCGTATCCAGTGACGCATGTCCCAGATTCTGCTGCACGATATCCAATGGCATGCCCGCCGCCACGGCATGCGTGCCGTGCGTGTGACGCAGCCAGTGGGTACTAGCCTGAGCGAACCGCATCGCGTCTCTTGTATCGGTGGCCATCATCACGGCCGCGCACTCTGCAAAAAATATTTTAAGTTGGCCGTAGACGGTACCGGTGCTGACCCCCTCCTTGTTATCCACGATACGCCCCGCCCGGCTCGACCACGGCGCCTGTGCCGCCACATCGGTGGCCTGGCCGATCAGATACGCGCCGCGATTGCGCTCGTGCAGCGGATCCCAGTCCAGTGCGCGTGATACCAGGTAGTGCGACAGCGTTCCCACGACCTCGATGGGCACGTTGACGATCCGTTCTTTATTGCCCTTGCCGAGTACAGTCAATTCCCACCCTTCGACGGCCTCCCCGCCGTCCGGTGACGGATACGACACCCACTGCAAATCGTCGACCCGGGCCTGCACGCCCTCAACCAGCCGCACCCCGGTGGCATAGTAGAACGCCAGCACGAAACGCAGGCGCTGGTGGACCGAGCTCTCGCCCAGCTGTGCGGCCTGCTCCTCAATGAACTGCCATTGCGACTGGCTGAAACTGCGGCCGCGATTGACACCCACCCGCGTGGGCGTGGGGATGATCACGCCGTTCCACGGATTGCCGATCAGGTAGCACTGGTCGACCAGAAAGGTATAAAAACTTTTCAGAATCGTGATCGCACTGTGCTGCGCACTGGGCGACAACGGCCCCTCGAAGGGCCGCCATAACGCACTCCATTTTTGCCGACTGCGCGGTGCGCACCAGCGCTCTCGCGGCGACGGATCGGCCAGGAATTGCCGGTACGCTGCGCAGTCTTCCAGCGACATCGACGACAACGGTTTTTTGTGCTGGACGATAGCCCACAGCATGAACCGTTCGGCTTCCTTCAGGTAGGCGCGCTGGGTGTGCGACAGATACTGCAACCAGTCCAGGCGCAGCTCGGGCGCCTGCGGATCGATACCGCGTTTTTTCTGCAATTCGCGCCTGGCCTCCATCGAGATGCCGCGCCGGGTCTTGATCCACAGGAGCAGCGCCTCGTGGTCGTTATGGGCGCGCATCATGCACAGTGCTTTCGGTGCCCGATAGACGCCGTTGGCGCCGTTGAGTTCTTCCGGGACGATCAGCTTGTCGATCGGCACGATCGCTGTGGCACGCGGCACAATCCGGGCCAGTTCGTCCGCAAACAATGCCGAACGCTTGACCAACACGTGACTGCCGATGCGCGCACCGAGGCTGTCCTCATGGGCGCGCAACCAGTCCATGATGCGCGCAGCCTTGACCGGGCCAATCCAGGGAATGGAGCTGGACCAGCGCAGGCCGATGCCGTTGATGTGCGCGACCAGCTCGCGCAGCGTGAAGAGGCCCGCCTGCTGCAGATAGCCTGCCTGTTCGGGATTGAACCAGGCCGCGATCGGATCACCGGATTGCGGTGGCTGCGCCACCAGCTGTTCCAGCCAGCGCAACGCCTCAAGCTGCTTGTACAGCAGCGCC
>CANFED010000011.1 GCA_947445995.1 Oxalobacteraceae bacterium
GCGGTTTGGCCATCAGCGCCCGGCCGATGGCCAGCATCTGCTGTTCGCCACCGGAGAGGTTGCCGGCCATGCCGTCACGCCGCTCTTTCAACACAGGGAACAGCGTGTAGACCCATTCCAGATCCTTCGTCACGCCACTTTTATCCTTGCGGGCATAGGTGCCCAACGCCAGGTTTTCGCTCACGGTCAGCGTCGTCAGGATGGCCCGTCCTTCGGCAACCTGCACCACGCCCAGGCCGACGATCTGGTGCGGAGCCAGCTTGGTCAGATCAGCCCCATCGAACAGGACTTGCCCACCGACGGTTTTCAGCAGGCCGGAGATGGCCAGCAGCGCCGTGCTTTTGCCCGCGCCATTGGCACCGACCAGCGCGGTGATTTCGCCTTCATGCAGCACCAGGTCGATGCCTTTGACGGCGGCAATCTGTCCGTACGAGACAGCCAGGTCGCTGACCTGCAAAATCGCGCTCATGCTTCTTCCTTGCCAAGATAGGCTTCGATGACTTCGGGATTGGTCTTGATCTCGGACGGCGTGCCTTCGGCGATGATGCGACCGAAATTGAGCACCGCAATGCGGTCGCACAGGCCCATCACGAAGCGCATGTCGTGTTCGATCAGGAAGATGGTGTAGCCACGCTCCTTGATGTTGACGATCTCTGCCATCAGATCGGATTTTTCGGACGGGTTCATGCCGGCGACCGGTTCGTCGAGCAGCAGCAGTTTCGGTTCAGTCGCCAGTGCACGGGCAAATTCGAGCCGGCGCTGTTCGCCGTACGACAGGCTCTCGGCCAACATGCCGGCTTTGTGATCGAGTCGCACCCACGATAGTAGTTCACGGGCACGCTCGCGGGCTTTGGCTTCGGCGTTGCGAAAGCTCGCCAGATTGAGCAGCAAACCGGCAAAGCCGTAATCGAGATGGTCATGCATGCCGACGATGACGTTTTCGAGCAGTGTCATTTCCTTGAAAATGCGGATGTTCTGGAAGGTCCGCGCAATCCCGAGTTCGGTGATCTTGTGCGGCGCGACCGCGCCAAGATTCTTGCCATTGAAAACAATGCTGCCGCCGCTCGGTTGCAGCAGGCCGGTCAGCAGGTTGAAGACCGTGGTCTTGCCCGCGCCGTTCGGTCCGATCATGCCGAAGATGCCGCCCTGCGGCACCGTGAAGCTGACATCCTGCAGTACCTTGAGGCCGCCGAACTGCTTGCTGATCTGATTCATTTGCAGCATCAGATCTCCTTCTTGGTTGAGGTGCGTTTGAACAGTGCACGAATCCGCACCGGATCCCAGATGCCTTTTGGCAGATACAGGATGACGACGATCAGGATCAGGCCATTGAAGGCCAGCCGGAAGTGCTTGAATTCACGCAGCACTTCGGGCAACAGGGTCAGGATGGTTGCACCCAGCGTCGGACCGATCAGGTTGGCGGTGCCACCGAAGACGGCCATGGTCAAAATATCGACGGCGTTTTCGAACGCGTAATTGCCAGGGCCGATCGTGAACGTGTAATGGGCATTGAGGCCACCGGCGACACCGGCAATGACCGCGCCGGTGACGAAGGCGAGCAGCTTGTAACCGGCAACGTTGATACCCATCAGCTGCGCCGCGACTTCATCGGCCTTGATGGCTTCGAAGGCGCGTCCGATTTTCGAGCGGCGCATGCGCGCCAGCACGTATAGCGTGACTGCCAGCAGCAGTACGATGTGCCACCACTCGGTCTTGAGCGGGATGCCGTTCAGACCCATCGGGCCGCCGGTCACGTCGAGGTTGAGCACGATGACGCGCACGACTTCGCCAAAACCCAGCGTGGCCATCGCGAGATATACCCCCGACAGGCGCAGCGTGGGAATGCCGATAATCAGCGCGACCAGCGCCGGCAACACACCGGCGGCCAGCAAGGCCAGCGGGAACGCCACATCGGCTTGCATCGTCAGCATCGCTGCGGCATAGGCACCGATGCCCATGAACGCGGCATTGGCCAGCGACAGCAAACCGCAGGACAGCGTGAGGTAGATCGACAGCGCCAGCATCGCATTGACGCCGATGCTGAAGATGACGGTGTTGTAGGTCGACCAGAAAGCTTGCCACCATTCCATCATGTCAGGCCTTCCTTTCCAGCACTTTGCCGAACATGCCGGATGGCCGCACCAGCAGGATCACGAACAGCAGGCCGAAAGCGACCGCATCGCGGAAGTCGCTCGACAGGTAGGCCACGCTCATGACTTCGGCAAAGCCGAGGAACAGGCCACCGATCATCGCACCACGGATATCGCCCATGCCGCCGAGGATGATGACGGCGATGCCTTTATGCAGCATCGGTTGTCCCATGAAGGGTGAGATCGCATTGAACGACAAGCCCACCAGTACGCCGGCGACACCACCGAGCGCTGCCGCCGTGAACGAGGTCAGCAGGAACAGGCCTTCGACATTGATGCCCAGCAGCGCTGCGGCTTTCGGTGATTCGGCAATCGCGCGCAGCGCACGACCAAGTTGCGTGCGACGCATCACGACCAGCAGCACGATCATCAGCAGGAACGAAATCGCGACGATGCCGATCTGGACGGCGGTCACATGCACGCTGCCGAAGGTAATGCTTTGTTCGGGGATGGTACCCACCGGGAAGCGCTTGTTCTCGGCACCGAACAGGCCTTGCGCCAGACTGGTCAGCATGATGGCCACGCCGATCGAGGCGATCATCGGTGACAGGTGCGGGGCATTGCGCTTGCGCAGTGGTCGCAGTACCAGATAGTCGACCAGCACGCCGATCAGGCCGGCAACCAGCATGGCAGCGAGTAATGCCAGCCAGAGCGGAAACGCCATCTTCTCGACCAGCAGAAGCGCCGAGTAACTGCCCAGCATGAAGATCGCGCCATGCGATAAATTGATGACGCCAAGCACGCCGAAAACCAGCGTGAAGCCCAGTGCAAACAGCGCATACACGCTGCCCAGTGACAGGGCATTAATCAGTTGTTGTTCGAGCATAGTCCCTGCATGAAATGAAGCTGCGGCATGGCCGGCGTGAGCCGGGAATGCCGCAGGTAAAACTGTGGTGACGAAAATTTAACGCGTAATTTATTTCAGCAGCACGAACTTGCCGCCCTTGGCGATATTGACAATGGCATCCTGGTCGGCATCATAACCGGCCGGCTTGCCATCCTTGCCGGTGGCACGACGGAACGCAAACGGTCCGGTGGCACCGTTGAGCTTGACGGCAGGCAGCGCAGTGGCCAGTGCCAGGCGATCCTTGTCGAGCGCACCGGTCAGTTTCACGTTCTTGAGCGCATCGGCGACGATGTAAATCGCGTCATAGGCCTGCGCCGCAAACTGGTCCGGCTCGGCATTGAATTTGGTTTTGTAGGCGGCGATGAATGCCTTGTTGGCCGTCGTCATGTTCTCCGACGACCACGGGCTGCCCATGATGGTGTTGTCGGCCGCATCCTTGGCGATTTCGAACAGCTTTGGCGAATTGAAACCGTTGCCGCCAATGAATGGTTGCTTCATGCCCAGCGTGCGGGTTTGCAAAATGATGTTGGCGGCTTCTTCGGCCAGGCAGGAACAGACGATGGCGTCAGGATTGGTGGCCTTGATCTTGGTCAGCTGGGCCTTGAAATCGACGTCGCCCTTGGCATAGGTTTCGGTCGTCGTGATCGCGATTTTTTGCGCATCGAGGGTGGTCTTGAAGACGTCGTAGCCGCTCTTCGTGAAGGCGTCATCGTTGCCATAGACCACCGCGACTTTTTTCAGGCCGAAATGCTTGACGGCTGCTGCGGTGGTGACCGGCAAGACGTCGGCTTCCATGACCGAATTGCGGAACACGGTCGGGCCCATCGTGCTGATGCCATCGGCGGTGTTGCTGGTGCCAAAGACGACGACCTTGGTGGCGACCGCGATCGGGTCGGCGGCGAACGCCGAATTCGATAGCGTCGGGCCGAAGACCATCAGGACCTTGTCCTGGAAAATCAGTTTCTTGAAGACGTTGATGGCTTCTTCTTTTTTGCCCTGCTCGTCGTCGATGATCAGTACCAGCTTGTCGCCATTGACGCCGCCCTTGGCATTAATTTCGTCAGCGGCCAGGGTCAGGCCATTCTTGATGGCGCTGCCGTATTTGGCGGCCGGGCCGGTCAGGGCTTCAGCGGCACCGAGTTTGATGTCGGCGGCGAAGGCCGAACAACCGATGCCGGCAGCGATCAGGGAGAGGGTCAGTTTCTTGATGGTCAACGTGGTGTGCATGCAATCTCCGGGAAGTGGCGGGTCTCTGATGTTGTCGGTCACCGCTTGATTACGCGCGGTGTTTTTGTAACGAACGGTCGTGAGGGTAGCAGGGTCTGCGTGCTGTATCAACTGCGAAGAAGCAAACTCACGCAGGTGCATCAATCTGGTGGGGGAATACGGACAAAAAAAACCGCCTGCCGGTTCTTGCGAGCGGGCAGACGGTGGTGGTCACTGGCGCTACTGCAAGGTCAGATTACTTGACCGGGGCGGCAGCCGTGTCTTCTGGCGAGGTGGTGCCGATACTGTCGATTTCACGCGCGGGGATATCGTCCGGTGCCGTACTGACCAGGTTGGTAATAAAGGTGATGAAGCCATCGATGAACGTGGTGCCGGCCGGTGGCGTGACCATTTCCGAGCCGCTGCTGCTGCCACCGCCGCAGGCGGACAGCGAGACCGCTGCTGTCATCGCGCATGCAAGTAAGATTTTTCTCATGGTGCTCTCCTGATAAATTGCCTTGAAGGTTGGCTGGTTTTAATGCTTCAACGAGCCAGCGAGGGGCGTTTTCAGGTACGGGAACGCATTGTCGAAGAAGGTGGCATCAACGAATGCACCATCGGTGAAGTCGATATCGCCGGAAGGAGCATCACCCGGAACGCAACCGATACTGAGCTTGCACAAGCGACCCATGACGACGCGCAGAGCGATATCAACGACGTCATCGCCAGGGCGACGGCCGTTCGGGAAACCGGCGTTATCACCACCGATGACACCAAGGCGCTTCTGAGCGGCAGGCGCTGTTACGGCCGTCAAGGTGTTGAGTCGCAGCATTTCCGAACCGACCACATTGGCGGGCTGGTTGACACCCTGGACACCGGTCAGGAAGGCAGCGACCAGATCGTTACGCGGGAAGTTGGTCGGTGCTTTGACGCCGGCCGAACCAAACAGGATTTCAACGAGTGCCGGCAGAGTCGGGTTGGTGACGTAGTCAATGAACTGACCATCGCCGCTTGGCATGCTGTGGTTGAACTGATCCTTGTCTTTCAGGCCGATCACGACTTCATTGACCAGTGGTGCGCCAAGACGCGATACCTGGGTCCAGGCGCCGCCTTGTTTGGCTGCCTTGCTGGAGTTCGGTGTCGGGTTGATCAGGCGACCCTGACGCACACTGGCGGTGGTCCATGCACCGATGACTGGTTCGGTTCCATTGGTCAGGCAAACGGTCGGGACTTCGAGTTCGATGGATGTCACGTTCTTGTCGGCCAGATCATCATGGCCGGCGCGCTCGGCGTTCGGATCAAATGCAGTCGCTGGTGCCTTGATGTTGATCAGGTCAAACGTTTCGCCGAGGTTGACGACGAACGGATCTTTACGCTGGCCAACAAACATTTTTCCGGGCAGTGCGCAGCCGGGAATGTTGATCGAGACAATGTGCTGTGCGGCATAAGCAGCGTAGTCGGGAATGGACTTGTTGCCAATATTATCGAGTGGCTTTTCAAAGGTAGCCGAACCGCCGGCGGCGTTGGTCACGGCGGCTTTTGATCCTGTGCGGCGATCGCCAGTGACCAGGGTAACGGTATAGGTTTCACGGACATTGGCACCAGCCGCATTGGGTGCGTTGATCGCGCCGCCATTGATGACCAGCGGGATCGAGACTTTCTTGCCGCCGACGTTGAGCTGGGTGTCCTTGTTCGTATTGTTGAAGCGGAACTGGTACGTCAGTTGTTCTTTGCCGTTCCCGTTGTTGTTGATGTGGATTTCGTACAGCGCATCGCCATCCATCGCAAAGTAGTTCGGGCCGCCGTAGGCATCTTGCAGTGGCGCGTAGTTAGCGATGATCGTGGTGTACGCGGCGCGGTTGGCTTCGTAGCTGCGGAACAGGTAGAGATCCGTGCCATCGACCTTCGGCATACTGGTAATGAATGGTGCCTCGCGATGGCTGGACGCCAAGGCGGGAACCGAAAACAGGGTGGCAAGTGCACTGGCAACAAGCGCTGCACAGCAGGTGGTTTTAGCGATCGATGGCTTCATTGCGGTCTCCTTCAAAAGTGTTTTGCCCGGTTGGGCTTGAGTTACCAAACACTTTACGAAGGCAAATCCGGATCGGATTCAACTATTTGAAAAAGTTCGCCTTTGTTTTGAATCGGTTTGTGTCGGGGTGTCTTGACCGCATCATTGGGGCGGTTGAGGCGGTGCAATGCCCTGCGGTTATTGCACCAGATACCCTGGCTCCGTCATTGATGCGGGACCTCGGAAAAATCCGCAAGTCCCGCCCGCATCATCGCGCCAGCTGCGCGCGCACCCGCGCAATGGCGAGACGAACCTGCCGTGGTGCCGTGCCACCGACATGATCGCGTGCCGCGACCGAGCCTTCGAGCGTCAGCACCGCATAAATGTCTTCTTCGATCAATGGTGAAAATGCCTTGAGCTGTTCCAGCGTCAGATCGGCCAGATCACATTCCTTGTCGACACAACACCGTACTGCGTGCGCGACCGCTTCATGGGCATCACGGAACGGCAAGCCTTTCTTGACCAGATAATCGGCCAGGTCCGTCGCGGTGGCATATCCCTGCAATGCCGCCGCACGCATCGCAGCTGGCTTGACGGTGATGCCACGCGCCATGTCGGCGAAGATGCGCAGTGTGTCTGTGAGGGTGTCGACAGTGTCGAACAGCGGTTCCTTGTCTTCCTGATTGTCCTTGTTGTAGGCCAGTGGCTGGCCTTTCATCAAGGTCAGCAAGCACATCAGGTGACCCGTGACGCGGCCGGTCTTGCCCCGTGCCAGTTCCGGCACGTCGGGATTTTTCTTTTGCGGCATGATCGACGAGCCGGTGCAGAAGCGGTCGGCGATGTCGATGAAGCCGACGCGCGGACTCATCCAGATCACCAGTTCTTCCGACATGCGCGAAATGTGGGTCATCACCAGTGCGGCTGCCGCACAGAATTCGATGGCGAAGTCGCGATCCGAGACGGCATCCAGCGAATTGAAACAGACTTCATCAAAGCCCAGCAATTGCGCGACCAGTTCGCGGTCGATCGGGAAGGTTGTGCCGGCCAGTGCGGCCGCACCGAGCGGCAGGCGATTGACGCGTTTGCGGCAATCGGCGAGGCGTTCGGTATCGCGGCCGAACATCTCGACATACGCCAGCAAGTGGTGGCCGAACGTGACCGGTTGCGCTACCTGCATGTGGGTGAAGCCGGGCAGGATGGTGTCGGCGTGCTGCTCGGCCAGATCCACCAGTGCCAGACGCAAGTCGCCCAGCAGGATGGTCAACTCATCGATCGCGCCGCGCAAGTACAAGCGGATGTCGGTGGCGACCTGGTCATTGCGCGAGCGGCCGGTATGAAGCCGCTTGCCGGCGTCGCCGACCAGTTCGGTCAGGCGCTTCTCGATATTCAGGTGCACGTCTTCCAGGTCCAGCAACCACTCGAAGCTGCCTTCGGCAATTTCGTTGCCGATTTGCTGCAGTCCGCCACGGATTGCCGAGAGATCTTCGCCGCTGATGATTTGTTGCTGCGCCAGCATCTGGGCATGGGCCAGCGAGCCTTGAATGTCCACTTCTGCGAGTCGCTTGTCGAAGAAAACCGACGCGGTGTAGCGTTTCACCAGATCGGAAACCGGTTCTGAAAAACGGGCCGACCAGGCTTCGCTTTTTTTGGAGAATTGTGCTGTCATAATTGGATTCCGGTAAGTTGGTGTCTGAACCGGCCGATTATAAAACAAGCCCCTCTCTGATCTTCAGAATAGAGTCATCGATGCCGATCCTGTCAGCCAAGGTGCCAACCAAAAAAGACGAATCTGCCGGGATCGTGATCCCGGATTACTGCAATACCGGCGTGATCCTGCGCGTGCTGGCTCTCGTCAACCTGGTGATGCTGCTGGCCATCGTGCTGCAGGCCGATACGCGCACCGCGGGCTTGCTGGCTTTCATTGAATGTTCGCTGCCGCTGGAACTGGTTTCCATGCTGTCGCTGGTGTGCTTGTGCGGTGTGCGTCGCCATCTGCCTGTCGGGGTGCTGGCGCATTGGCAGCAGCGTCTGCTGTGTGCGCTGGTGCCGGCACTGATCAGCCTGCTGGTACTGCGACTCCTGCTGCAAGTGGAATGGTTTCGCAACAGCTTTCCGAACTTGTCGCTGCCAGTCGGTCTCGTGCTGGCGGCCGTGCTCGGGGCCGCGCTGCAGCACTATCTGGAATTGCGTGCGCGAGCCTTTTCGCCTGCGCTGGGCGAAGCGCGCTTGCAGGCATTGCAGGCGCGCATCCGTCCGCATTTTTTGTTCAACAGCCTCAACGCGGTCCTGGCGCTGATCCGCAGCGATCCGCGACGCGCCGAAACCGCGCTCGAAGATATGGCTGATCTGTTCCGCGTGCTGATGCGTGATGGTCGCGACCTGACCTCGCTGGCCGATGAAATTCGCCTGTGCGAGCAATACCTGTCGATTGAAAAAATCCGTCTGGGCGAGCGCTTGCAGGTGCATTGGGATACCAGTGCGATCCATGCCGATGTGTTGCGGCAGGCGCAGATTCCTTCGTTGCTGTTGCAGCCGCTGTTCGAAAACGCCGTGCATTACGGCGTTGAACAAAGCACTGCGCCGGCGCTGATCCGGGTCGAGTTGCGGCGGGTGCGCGATAGCATCACCATCGTGATCAGCAATCCGTGGCTGGGTAAAAATTCGGTTACGCAAGGTAATCACATGGCGCTGGAGAACATCCGTGGTCGATTGCGTTTGCTGTACGACCTTGAGTCGAGCCTGAGTGCCGGCATCGTCGGTGCCAATTTTGAAGTCCGGCTGTTAATCCCCTACAAGAAGGTGCTGCAATGAGCCTGCGTCTTTTTATCGTTGATGATGAAGCGCCGGCCCGTGCCCGGTTGCGCGATGTGCTGTCCGATATCGCGCTGCAGTGCCCGCATCAGGTAGTTGGTGAAGCCGCTGACGCGCAGTCGGCCCTCGATGGTCTCGGCGCGCTGTCCGTCGGGCAGTTTCCGGACATCGTGCTGCTGGATGTGCAGATGCCGGGCATGTCGGGTATCGAACTGGCAGCGCTGATGGGGGCGCAACTGGCGATCGTGCCGGCGATTATTTTTATCAGTGCCTTCGATGATTTTGCGTTGAAGGCGTTTGAAGTTCGCGCGTTCGATTACTTGCTCAAGCCGGTGCGGGCTGCGCGTCTGGCTGAGGCGCTGCTGCGTGTGGGCGGTCTGCACCGGCAGCAGCAAGAGACGATGGCGACGATGGCACGCGAGTTGCGGTCAACCCGCCAGCATTTTCCGGTGCACGAGCGCGACCGGCTGTTACTGGTGCCGGTGGCCGAGGTGATTTATCTGAAGGCAGAAACCAAGTACGTTACGCTGCGCACTGGTACGCGTGAATACCTGATAGAAGAATCGCTGCTGTCGATCGAGGAAGAACTGGCCAGCGTGTTTGTGCGAGTGCATCGCAATGCGCTGGTTGCGCGTGCGGCGATCGTGGGTGTTGAGCGGAGTCTTGATACCTGGCAAGTCATCCTGTCCGGGACGGATCAGCGCTTGCCGATTTCGCGGCGGCAGTGGGGTGTTGTCAAGGGGCTCGTCAAGTAGGAATTGGCGACTGTTATCGGGGCATTTGGTGCAATAACCGAAGGGCATTGCACCGATTCCAACCCTGGAGCCGTGGAATTTGCCGAACGCGTCACTGCCGGTTATGCGGCCGGTTCGACAAAATGCCCTGATAGTCGCTGGTGGCATCTCCGATGTGCAGGTTGTCGCCGACGATGTCGTAGAAACGGATCGCCTTGCTGTGCGCGCTGCCACGCACCTTGACGACCGACAACACGCGCTTGAACTCGCCGGCAAGTTCGACGTAGCGCTGCATCACGATGGCATCGGCCAGGAAGGCATTGCCATAGGAGCTGAAACGCAGGAAGTCGTAGTGGTCTTCCAGTTCAGCCGTCATCATTACCGTCACGCCCATACCGGTCAGAACCGCGACCATCCGGTACAGCGCTTCGCGGAAGTCTTCGCGAAATACCGATGCCAGTGCTAGTTCAAAGCCCGACAGGGAATCGATGACCACCCGTTTGGCTTGCATGCGCGTGATCATGGTGACCAGATCATGCAGGATTTCATCGATCGACAAGTCCAGCGTACGAGTATTGATGTAGCCGACCTCACCGCGCTCGACCATCAGGTTGAGCCGATGGCTGAGCAACTGGTTCGGACTTTTTTCAAAGGCGGCAACGACGCCGGGCTCACCATTGCGCACGCCTTCGGCAAGGAATTGCGTGGCCAGAATGGTCTTGCCGGAACCGGACGGACCGACTATCAGGCACGAGTAACCGGCCGGCAGGCCACCACCCATCATCTGATCGAGTTCGGCAACCCCGGTCGACAGACGCCTGTCTCCGGTAATCACGACGTCGCCAGGCAAGTTGGTCTTGACCATCGCTCGTGGGAAAACTTCAACGCCTTCATTGTTGATGCGAAAGGTATGAACACCGGGACTCTGGGCCTGTCCGCGCATTTTGACTACCTGGATCTTGCGGATCATGGCATCGCGGTGCACCAGTTGCGACATCCACAGAATCCCGTCGGCGACCGTGAAGACCGGACTCGATTCTGCCTCCGGTGCCAGGTATTCTCCAATCAGGAAGGTGGTGGCTTGCCAACTGGTCATCTGCATACCCAACTGCTGGACAAAATGTTGCAGACCGATCGCACCCGCTTCCATCGTCTTGGCCGACTGCACCACCGAGCGGAAAGAGTCCACGAATACCAGGCTAGGTGAAAATTTCTGGACCTCTTCATCGATGCGTGCCAGCACCCGGTCGAAATTACCGCCGATCAGGTCGGCGGCCAGGTTGACGAACTTGATCGAGTGGTTGATTTTGTCGATATCGAAAAACGGAAACTGCTGCTGGTAGCGCAGCATCTTCAGCGGTGGTTCGCCCAGCACGGTGAAAAACAGCGCACGCCGGTCCGGGTTCGCCAATGAAAACATGATCTGGTGGGCCAGCGTGGTCTTGCCACTGCCGGGCGTGCCGGCGAGCAGGTTGAACGAGAATTCAGGCAGTCCACCGCCGAGCAGATCGTCGAGTCCGGGTACGCCCGTGGGGAGACGCCTGATGATGACTTTATTATTCATTCTTGCAGTTCCTTGCCAGCTGTGTCGTTCGCGTCGTTAGTCCATGCAGTGCGTAAGATTCGGGTCATTAAAATATCGCCTATGAGTAGGGCAATTATATCGACCAGCGTGGTCAGTAACAGGATATTTGCCGCACTGGCAACCTCAAGTTCGTATTCGGCGAGACTGTTTTGCAGCCCGGCGAATCGTTTTTCCGACGGACGTGTCGGGTTGCCCTCGACGATCCAGGGATAGGTGGCTCGGGTCAGGTGCACGCTGCGAACATAAAGTGACTGAAAGCCATTTTCGCCAATCAGCGAAATCAGTTCGGCTGCGAGTCGCTCCCATAAATGAACGGTAACAGTGATGAAATCGTCGGGTTGCTGCATGACGGCGCGCCGGATCATCTCGTTTCGTTCAACGTTGGTTGTTGCCATAGTTAATGCCTGATCGCGATGCAACAAAAATAAAAAAAATCCAGCTTCCAGACTGGATGAGAGGCGTTGCATGTGTCTACGTGAAACGACCTATGCGATAGGGTCATCATCAATGGGCCACGACCGAGGCAATGAGGTCGAGCAGCACGTCAATCGACGCCGGCTTGGCCAGAAAATGATCGAAACCAGCATCGAGCGCACGGTGCCTGTCCTGAGTCTGGTTGTAGCCACTGAGCGCAATAAAGCAGGGCAAGCGTGCCAGCACTTTGCGCAAGGTGGCGATGATTTGGTAGCCATCCATCGTCGGTAATCCGATATCGCAAATGATGATGTCATACGGTTTTGCACAGGCCATCAACATGCCGTCGTGCCCGTCGAGCGCCGAGTCGACTGTGTACCCCTCCAGCGTCAGCAGGCTCATCAGCGTGTCATTGGCGTCAACATTATCTTCGATTAGAAGGATGTTGCCGTGGCGGATGATGGAAAGCACCGTCGTGGTGGCACGATTGATCGGCAGGGCAGCGCCACTGGTTGGCAGGATGACCGTAAATTCGCTGCCATGACCGAGGCCGGCGCTGTGAACACTGGTGCTGCCTCCGTGCATTTCCACGATGGAGCGCACGAGTGACAGGCCGATGCCCAGGCCGCCCTGGGCCCGGTCCAGTGTTTTCGGACCTTGTTTGAACAGGTCGAAAATGAATGGCTGGAACGCCGGTTCAATACCGGCACCGCTGTCTCTGACGATGATTTTTACGGACTCTGCCTGGCCGCTGATGATGATTTCAATCGCGCTGTCGTTGGCGGAAAACTTGGCGGCGTTAATCAGCAGGTTCGAAAATACCTGAGCCAGTCGGATGGCGTCACCGTCAAGCATGATCACTTCTTGTGGCATGTCGAGATGCAGTTGCTGATTGCGTACGGCCAGCGCCGGTTGGCTGGTCTCGATCGCACTCTCGATGATTTCCGACAGCACCACGGCTTCTCGCTGCAGCGTGATCTTGCCGCTGTTGATCCGGGATGCGTCGAGCAGATCTTCGACCAGTCGTTTCAAATGCATCGATTGGCGGTCAATGATGCCATGCAGCTTGGGCAGCATCGGATGGGCGTCAAGCAGCTTGCCGATCAGTGCATTGGCCATCACGATTGGTGCCAGAGGATTGCGCAATTCATGGGCCAGCATCGACAGAAATTCTTCTTTTGCATGGTTATCCGCTTCTGCGCTGGCTTGCAAGTCCTGCGCGCCGAACGTGGCGAGGAGCAGGTTCTGGTTGGCTTCGCGCAGTTGCTCTATCTTTTTGTCGCGGGCGTCGTTGTCAGACACGATGGTGTGCAATCGCGTGATCTCGGCTTGCAAGATCGCGATTTGCTGGTGCAGGGTTGAGGTGTCAGACCGCTGCATTACCGCCGCGTCAACATTGGCATTCGCGGTCGGTGTATCACTAGCAGAACTCATGGCATTGACTTGTTGCGCATGCGTGTTGCCGTAGTTTTCCCGACAAGGTGCCCTGTCTGAATCGACCTCCACCGCGCTGTGTGGGGCGGCTTCGTCATGCCGATCCGGCTTCGGAATAGTGGTTTGCAGGCACATGGATGGGTCATGCGAGATCAAAAGTTAGTCATTGAAGTAGCGTCAACTTACTGTTGTCTGGATTATGCGCCAAGTTTGCAGGCTGTAAAATTAACACTTTGTTCCATTGTTATAGCTATCTTCGGTGCATGCACTTCGATAAAACGGCTAGCCTGTTGGGTTGCCACCATGCCGGTCAACTCGCTCAAGCCAAGACGCCATTGGAAATACAACTTTACGATATTGTTCCGCATCAAAAGCAGCGCAATCTGCTGCAGCCGGGTCGCCGCACCTTGATGGCAGCACGCGACCCTGCTTCTGCATGGCAGCGTCAGCCCGTATTGCGCAATCCTGCGGCGATGCCGTTGATCGACAGATGAATGCCGCGCCGGACCCGTTCGTCCAGTGGTTGCTCACCCTCGGTGGCGGCGCGGTGGCGTTTAATCAGTTCAACCTGCAGATGATTGAGCGGATCGAGGTAGGCGAAGCGATTCTTGATGGACCGTGCCAGCAACGGATTGCTCGCCAGCCGTTCAGTGGCACCGGTAATTTCTGACAGGCAGGCAATGGTGCGGCGATGTTCGTCCGTGATGCGCTTGAAAATGCTATTGCGCAGCTTTTTGTCGGCCACCAATTCTGCGTAGCGCGAGGCCAGTGCCAGATCGGTTTTCGATAGCACCATGTCCATGTTCGACAATAGCGTGGCGAAAAATGGCCAGTCGCGTTCCATTGCCCGCAGCGTGGTCAGCTTTGCAGGGCGGTTTTTGCCTTCTGAGGGGTCATCAAGCCAGTCTGAAATGGCGCTGCCAAAGCCGTACCAGCCGGGCAGCAGCAAGCGGCATTGTCCCCACGAGAATCCCCACGGAATAGCACGCAAGTCTTCGATGCGGCGGGTCGCCTTGCGCGAGGCCGGGCGCGAACCGATATTGAGCTCGGCGATTTCGGCGATCGGTGTGGCTTCGAAGAAGTAGTCGGTGAAGCCCGGTGTTTCATAGACCAGGTGGCGATAGGCGCGATACGCCCGTTCAGACAATTGCTCCATGACGGCTTCGAAACCAGCGCTTTTTTTGGCGCGCTTCGGGTCCGTGACCTGTGGCATCAGGCTCGCTTCAAGGGTTGCCGCAACCAGCAGTTCGAGATTGCGCCGGCCGATTTCCGGATTCGAAAATTTCGACGCAATGATTTCGCCTTGCTCGGTCAGCCGGATCTGGCCGTTCACGGTGCCGGCGGGTTGCGCCAGGATCGCCTGGTAGCTCGGACCACCTCCGCGACCGACGGTGCCACCGCGACCGTGGAACAGGCGCAGCTTGACACCGGCACGGTCGAACACCTGGACCAGTTGGGTTTCGGTCTTGTACAACTCCCAGGTCGATGTCAGAAAACCGCCGTCCTTGTTGGAATCCGAATAGCCAAGCATGACTTCCTGAATCTGGTGCTGGCGCGCAATCAGTGCGGCCATCATGGGCAGCGCCATCCACTGTTCCATAATGCTGGCGGCCAGCCGCAGGTCGGGGATGGTTTCGAAAAGCGGGATGACCATCAGATCGAGTTCTGCCCCATCGATGCCGTCGGCACCGAGGCGCAGCAAGCCGGTCTCTTTTTGCAGCAGCAGCAACTCCAGCAGGTCGGACACGGTTTCGGTGTGGGAGATGATGTAGTTGCGGATGGCACGCGCGCCATAGCGTTCGCGGATCGTGCGGGCCGTGCGCAGGATGGTTAGTTCCGAACTGGTCTCTGCCGAGTAGGTCTGGTAAGGCGACGTTAGTAGACGGGGTTGTGCCAGTTCGGCCAGCAGCAGGGCGATTTTCTCGGCTTCGCCGAGTGCCGGGTAGTCGACTTCGACGCGGGCGCTGGCAAATAATTCGGCGAGCACCCGTTCATGGACGTCGGAACTCTGGCGCATGTCGAGCGTGGCCAGATGAAAGCCGAAAATGTCGGCAGCGCGTTTCAGGACGGCCAGGCGTGGTTTGATCAGGAATTCGCCATGATGACCGGCCAGTGAGTCGGCCAGTATGTGCAGGTCGGCGACGAATTCACCGGCAGTACCGTAGGGAATCGCCGGTGCCACCTCTTTGCGCAGGATATTGGTCGCGCCGAGCGCGCGTGCGGTGGCGGCCAGGCGCGCGTAAATGCCGACCAGCGCCCGGCGGTAGGGCTCGTCGGTGCGGTGGGCCGAACGGTCCGGCGAGGCATCGGCCAGCGCTTGCAGGGCCGGACTGACATCGACCAGCAAGGTCGAGATCGACAGTTCGGCACCCAGGGCATGGGCTTCTTCTAGGTAAAAATCCAGGATGGTCGTGGACTGGCGTTTGAGCGCGTGTTCCATTGTGCCGGCATTGACATTCGGATTGCCGTCACGGTCGCCGCCTATCCAGCTGCCCATTTGTACGTAGGTGGAGGTGTCTGGCGTCTCGCTGGCTTTGGCCGGAAACTGCCGTGCGACTTCCTCATCGATATCGTCATACAGACCTGGCAGTTCGCGCAGGAACGTAATCCGGTAATACGACAGCGCGTTGTCGATCTCGTCGGCGACTGTCAGCTTGGAGTAACGCAACATGCGGGTTTGCCACAGCGTGGCGATGCGGGCGTGCAGCGACTCGGTGTTGCGACTGCTTTCACGCGGCGTCAGCGCCAGGTCGCGCTGGGCCAGCAGGCGTGCAATATCGTGTTCGGCGTCGAGGATGCTTTTGCGCTGGACTTCGGTCGGATGAGCCGTCAGGACGGGCGAGATCAGCGCGTCCCTGAAAAATTCCCGTACCGTCGCACCGGTCACGCCGGCATCGTCAAGTCGTGCCAGAGCATAGCCGACGCTACCTTGTTGCGCAGCTGAACCGGCCATTTGATGGGCGCGGCGACGCCGGTTGCGGTGCTGGTCTTCGGCAATGTTGGCCAGATGCGAAAAATACGAAAACGCCCTGACGACCGAGATGGTCTGCTCGCGCGTCAATTTTTTCAGCATCTTGTTGAGATCGGCACCGGATTGCGGATCATCCTCGCGGCGAAAGCGGACTGCGGTCTGGCGTACCGTCTCGACCACTTCGAAGACGGCATCGCCTTCCTGGCTGCGCAAGACATCGCCGAGCAAGCGGCCGAGCAGGCGGATATCTTCTTTTAAAGGGGCGTCTTTGTCATCGTCAGGAAGGGCAGTGCGGGCGGTTTTGGCCATGTCGGAAGCAATCTGCGTGGTCGATGGTGCGGTGAATGATGGCGTACCACGGCAGGAAACAGGAGCGACGCATGATAAACTTTGCGACTTCGAATTAGCCTGAACCGGTACCTTTACTGGTATTGCAGTGCTGCAAACAACTGAAAGAAAACGTGTCGATAGTTTCCCCTCCAGCAAAGCTTGTGATCGCTTCTCGTGAAAGTCGGCTGGCCATGTGGCAGGCCGAGCATGTTCGCGATCGGCTCGTCGCATTATATCCGCAGTGTGTTGTCGAAATTCTCGGTATGACCACACGAGGCGACCAGATTCTTGATCGCACCTTGTCCAAGGTCGGCGGCAAAGGGCTGTTCGTCAAGGAGCTTGAAGTCGCGATCGCCGAAGGGCGTGCCGATCTGGCGGTGCATTCGCTCAAGGATGTGCCGATGGAGTTGCCTGAGGGTTTCGTGCTTGCAGCGATGCTCGAGCGCGCGAATCCGCGCGATGCGTTTGTCTCGAATGACTATGCGTCGCTTGATGACTTGCCGGCCGGCGCCGTGGTCGGTACCAGCAGTCTGCGTCGCCAGGCGTTGATTGCTGCGCGTTTTCCGCATCTGGTAATCAAGCCGTTGCGCGGCAATCTCGATACGCGGTTGGGCAAGCTCGATAGCGGCGAATATGCCGCCATTATTCTGGCGGCTGCCGGGTTGGAACGACTTGGCATCCCGCATCGCATCCGTGTCGCGCTGGAGCCCGAGCAAAGTTTGCCGGCACCGGGGCAGGGTGCGATGGCGATCGAGATCAAGTCCGGACGCGCCGACCTGGCCGCACTACTGGCACCGCTCGATCACCTTGCAACGTCCTGTGCAGTGCAGGCCGAGCGGACCTTGTCACGCGCCTTTGGCGGGAGTTGCCAAATTCCGTTGGCAGCGTATGCGACCGTTGCCGGAGATGAGTTGCATTTGCGCGCGATGGTGGCGACCCCCGACGGTGCGCGTGTCGCCAGTGCCGAAGCCTATGGACCGGCGAGCGAACCGGAAGCACTTGGCCAGCAGGTTGCCGAGGCGCTGCGCAGTCAGGATGCAGAAGCGATTCTGGCGATCTGCAAGGCCGAAGCTGCCATCGAAGGCAGCGAGCTGATCGCGCCGTAATGTTGCGCAAGCTAGTCATCACCCGCCCGCTGACGCAGTCGCTCGGGCTGGCGCAATTGTTGCGCGATTGCGGTCGGGAGGTCGTCATCCTGCCGTTGCTGGACATTCTTCCGTTGCCGGATGATTCAGGACTGCAAACGACACTGGCGCAACTGGAGTCATTCGCGCTGGTGGCGTTCGTCAGCCCGAACGCGATCGACGCGACCTTTGCTCAGATTGCAAGCTGGCCCGCATCGGTGCCGCTGGCGGTGATGGGCGAGGGGAGCCGGCGTGCGCTGGCACGGCATGGCGTAGTAGACGGTCCCTATCGGATCACCAGTCCGCTTGATGCGCGGCGCACGGATTCGCAGACCTTGCTGCAGGCGCTGGACTTGCCGCGCCTGCAGGGGCAGCGCGTGCTGATCGTCCGTGGCGATAGTGGCCGCGAATTGCTTGCCGATGCGATGCGTGACGCCGGCATCGACGTCCAGCAGGTTGCGGCCTACCGGCGCGCTGCGCCACCGCTGGATGCGGCGTTGCGGCAGCGTCTGTCCGATTTGCTGGAGCAGGACTGTGACTGGATTATCACCAGCTCCGAAGCATTGCAGGTCCTGATGGGCTTTGTGGAACAAGTCGACGCTGAAACGGGTGTGGAAAAAATACAACATAAGAACTTGTTTGTGCCGCACCGCAGGATCGCGGAAACAGCGGTTTCCTTAGGTTTCCGCTATGTTTTCCTGACAGGATCGGGCGACGAAGGCCTACTTACCGCGTTACAATCCACGCCATGAACGATACGCCAACCCCCAACACGCCCGGCGTGATGCCAACTGCCCTGGCTGCGCACGACCGTAGCGATACCTCCAATTTGCCATTGATGCGACCAGCATCGTCGCAATGGCTGCTGTATGCGCTCATTGCGCTGTTGGCAGTATTGCTGGTGGCGCAGTGGTGGTCGTGGCGTTCGGAGATGCACATGTTGCGTACCGAATCGGCGCAGCGCCTGCAAGCCGGCGACAACAGCAACAGCGAAACCAAGGGCATCGTCAAGTCGCTGCAGGATGGTATGCGCGAACTGCAAAGCAAGGTCGGCGTGCTGGAGAACCGCCAGAGCGAAGCGCAAAGCCAGCAATTATCGCTGGAACAGCTGTACCAGGATTTGTCAAAAAATCGCGACGACTGGGCACTTGCGGAAATCGAGCAAGTACTGTCAACCGCGAGCCAGCAGTTGCAGCTTGCCGGCAATGTGCAGGGCGCGCTGATCGCCTTGCAAAACGCCGACCGTAGTTTGTCGCGTTCTGATAAACCGCAATTCATTACCATCCGCCGGGCCATTGCCCGTGACATTGACCGGCTCAAGTCGTTGCCGTCGCTGGACTTGACGGGTATCGCGCTTCGTCTCGACAGCGTGATTGGCCAGATCGATGGCATGCCGCTGCTATCGGATGAGAAACCAGCGGTACTCGCTGCGGCCCCGAAAAACAATCGACGCGCGTCAGTGCGGACCGAACAGGCGTCAAAGCTGGCGACAGGGCACGGTAACCTGCCTGCCGAATGGCCTGAAGACTTGCGCAACAAATGGAACAGTCTCACGAGCGAAATGTGGACCGAGGTCAGCCAGCTGATCCGGGTGCGCAGTGTCGAGACGTCCGATGCGTTGCTGTTGTCACCGACACAGGCTTACTACGCACGCGAGAATCTCAAGCTGCGGCTGCTCAATGCCCGTCTGGCCTTGTTGTCGCGTAATGAAGGGGCATTTCGCAGCGATATGATTGCGTCGCAGGATACGATCACCAAGTATTTCGACACGCGTGCGCGCCAGACCCAGATTACGCAGGCCTTGCTCAAGCAAATCCAGACCAGCAATCTGTCGATCGAGATGCCGACGCTGTCCGAAAGCCTCAACGCCGTGCGTAATTACAAAGCCAAACCATAGTGCGCCTCCTACTTCGTCTCCTGTTGCTGTTCGCGATGGCCGTTGGTCTGGCAGTCGCGTCGCGCTTCAATCCTGGCAATGTGGTGCTGTTTTATCCGCCTTACCGGATCGATCTGTCGCTCAACTTTTTCCTGCTGCTGCTGGCGCTGCTGTTCTGGCTGTGTTTCTTGCTGCTCAATACCTTGTCGATTACTCAGAAAATGCCGTCGCGCGTTGCTGCTTACCGACGTGAGAAGCGTGCGCGGGAAGGTAATCAGGCGCTGCGTGATTCCCTCAAAGCACTATTCGAGGGGCGCTTCGGGCATGCCGAAAAAGCAGCAGTCAGGGCCGGTGATTCGCCTGAGAATGCTGGTCTGGCGGCGCTGATCGGCGCGCGGGCAGCGCATCGGATGCAGCAGGCAGCCCGCCGCGATGAGTGGCTTTACCAGATTGCCGATGACAATGGATTGCGCACTGCACGCCTGATGACGACGCTGGAGTTGCTGGTTGACGACCACAAGCCGGAACGGGCACTGGAGGCGGTCAGTGAGTTGAACTCCAGCGGAACGCGACACATTCATGTACTCAGGCTGGCACTGAAAGCAAGTCACCAGGCGCGCCACTGGTCGGAAGTATTGCGACTGGTCCGCACTCTGGACAAGAATAATGCCTTGCATCCTGTGGCATCGCGTCGCTTGCGTGAACTTGCTTACGATGATTTGTTATCGGATCGCAGCAACGACGCCGAATCGATCCGGCGTTTGTGGGCGGGCGTGCCTGTATCCGATCGCACCACGCCGCTCGTTGCTGTCCGTGCAGCCGAAGCGTTTGGCAGTCGCGGGTTGGCCGATGAAGCCCGTTCGATTATCGAACGGGCGCTTGCGGTCGAATGGGATGATCGCTTGATCAAGGCGTACCGCGACGTCGCGGCGGCCGAGGGCAGTGCGACCTTGCTGTCCCAGATCGAACACTGCGAAGCATGGCTGGTGCAACGGCCCACGGACCCTGAGCTGGCGCTGACGCTGGGCATACTCTGCCTCAAGCAAAAGCTGTGGGGTAAAGCCCAACGTCATCTGGAACAGGCGTTGTCGAATGCCACCGAGACGGAAGCGGTTCGTCTCAGTCATTTGAAGCTGGCCCAGTTGCATGAGTCGCTGAGCCACGACGAGAAAGCCGCTGCGCATTTCAGACAGTGTGCTCTGGCCGGATTGCTGGATCAGGCGCGCTATCCCGTTGTCAGTATTTCCTGAAGTATCGGTTCCGTCTTCCTAACGAATTCCACTACCACTGAAAGAGCACATGAGCTTGAATAACGTATCTGCCGGACGCGATCTGCCCAACGACTTTAACGTCATCATTGAAATCCCGATGAATGCCGATCCGATCAAGTATGAAGTCGACAAGGAATCCGGCGCGATTTTTGTTGATCGCTTCATGGGTACGGCGATGCACTATCCATGCAACTACGGCTACGTCCCACGGACGATTTCGGACGATGGCGATCCGGTCGATGTGCTGGTGATCACCCCGTTCCCGCTTTTTCCTGGTGTCGTCGTACGATGCCGCGCCATTGGCGTGCTGAAAATGTCGGATGAAGCCGGCGGCGACGCCAAGGTCCTGGCGGTGCCGGTCGACAAGGTGTTGTCAATCTATACCCACTGGCAGAAGCCGGAAGACATGAATGAGTTGCGCTTGCAGCAGATCCAGCATTTCTTCGAGCATTACAAGGATCTGGAAAAAGGCAAGTGGGTGAAAATCGAAGGATGGGCCGGTCCTGACGAAGCCAAGGCCGAAATCATGTCCGGCGTCGCTGCGTATCAAAAATCACTGGAAACGCCAGCTGCCTGATTGCAGCGGCCGCGGCCTAACCCGTCGTGAAAAAAGCCCCGGACTCAATGAGTTCGGGGCTTTTTCATTGGTAGGCAGACGATGGTGATGGTGCCGAGGTTGGCTGCTTGGCCGGCTCGTTAACTAGTAAGTGATCGTAATAATTCCCGTGTAAGCGGGGTACCGTACCAAGCAACGCCCGCGATGCGGGTAGCCTCCAGTCCATTCGCAGACAGGCTCTGGTTATCACCCGGAACTTCGCTTGCCATAGCGCTGGCTTGATCTGCTTGCGCTCATCACTATTGCCGGAGACCGATCACTTCTGGACGGCTGCCCACAATACCGTGTGTAGTTCCCGTTAAACAAAAAGGAAAACATCATGATGTATTCAAAACAGCTCGCCGTTATCGTCGCAACGCTTGCTCTTGGCGGTTGCATCACATTGCCAGCAGGCCCGGCGGGCCCGCAAGGTGAGCCAGGATTTACCGGCGCAACCGGCAAACCAGGATCAACGGGCTACACCGGTGCGACCGGAAGCACTGGCGCAACCGGCTATACAGGAGCAACCGGAAATACCGGTGCAACCGGCAGCACCGGAGCCACTGGCTATACGGGCGATACAGGTGCGACAGGCGCGACCGGCTACACCGGCGCGACAGGTAGCACCGGCGCAACGGGTAATGCCGGTGCGCGTGGCGCAGCAGGTGCCCGCGCTACACCAACTGGCGATACGGTTGTGATCGTGCCCGGCCAACGTTAATTGTCAGACCAGCTTCGCGCTGCACGAGAATCACCGTCAGGAGCATCGCCCCTGGCGGTGATTTTTTTCGTGCATGCGGTGCGTTATGATGCGGACATGCGACTACATTCATTTCTGACCATGAAACCCGAAACGTGGGGGCAGGTCCTGCTGCGGACGGTACTGAGCTGGTGGGCCATGATTCACCTCGGGGCGATCGCGCTGGTCATGGCTTTTTCGCCGTCCACTTATTACCGCGCAAACCGGGCCGTCACCTCCCGGTATATCTATGCCAGTACTTGGCAAGTGCTACTGTGGTTCACCATGCTCAGCGCACTGGTTTGCCAGGTGATCATCCGCATCGTTGTGGTGACCGCGATCAGTTACGGCTTGTCTCAGTACGCGCTCGAAATGGTCGTGCGCGTATTGGTCCTGGAATTGATTCCTCTCTCAGCGGCCATGTTTGTCGCGTTGCGTTCGGGATTGGTATTTAATGCCAGTACGGCGTTGCCAACGCTCGCTGACCCGGCTACCCTGACTCGCGTCGACTTCAAGCGTTTGCGCAGCGAAGTCGTGCCGCAAGTCATTGCCGGCGCATTTGCCGTTGTCAGCCTGGCGATGGTGAGCAGCGTCATCGTTCTGGTGCTGGCCTATGTCAATGTGTACGGATTGTTGCCTTGGGGTTTGGTCGACTACACCCGAACCGTAGGACGAGTTTTTGATCCCATCGTGACGATAGGCTTTGCGCTGAAAACCTTGCTCTTTGGCATGGCCGTCGCCGTGATCCCGATGGCGGCACTGCTGGAAGAGTCGCGCAAGGAGCAGGCGCTGGTATCGCCGGTCCAGCCCGGCGCGATCCGCTTGCTGACCGTCTTGTTGCTGATCGAAGCCGGCTCGCTCGCCTTCAAGTACAGCTGATTCAACCCGATGGAGCCCATGGAAAACCAACCCGAAACCACTGCCGTTGCTCACGTCGAATTCAAGGCCGTCGTCCTGCTGATCGTGATGACAGCGCTCATCATCAGTTTTTTGCTGTACGTCATGTATGCGCGGGGCGTGTTTGAAAGCACCCAGCGTCTTGTGCTGATATCGGATGATTCGGAAGGCGTCATTGTCGGAATGGACTTGACGTTCTCCGGGTTTCCGATCGGACGGGTCCAGCGTATCGAACTGTCGCCCGATGGCAAGGCCCGGATTCTGCTCGACGTGCCGCGCAACGACGCGCACTGGTTGCGCACCTCCAGCATTTTTACGATGGAGCGTGGCATGGTGGGGGATACCCGTATTCGCGCGTTCACCGGAATATTTACCGATCCGCCGTTGCCACCCGGTGCCGAGCGCACCGTACTGCGCGGCGATACGGCAGCTGAAATCCCGCGCCTGGTTGCCGCGGCACGCACGCTTCTCGATAACCTCAGCAGCATGACGAATGAAGATGCGCCGCTCAATGCCACGCTGGCCAATGTTCAGGGTGCTACTGCAAAGTTGTCTGGAAAATACGGCTTGCTGGGCGGCGCATTGGGCAGTGACGACAATGCCAAAAAGCTGATCGCCACGGTCGACAGCATCAACACGCTGCTGACCAAAACCGACCAGCGTGTGTTCGGCAAACAAGGCGTGATGGACGATGCGCAGGCGACCATCGTGCAACTTAATGGCGTACTGGCCGACGCGCGCAGCAGTCTGACGAAAGTCGATGCAGTACTTGCCGAGGCGCAGGCCGTCGGTGCCAATGCCCGCATTGCTACCAATGACCTTGGCGCACTGCGTGCCGAGGTCGATGCCAGCTTGCGCAAAGTGACCAGCCTGGTCGATGAAATCAATCGCAAATGGCCATTTGCCCGCGATACCCAGATCAAACTCCCATGAAAACACTTGCACTGACCTTGTCCCTTCTTCTGGCCGGCTGTGCCAGCCAACCTTTGTCGCCGGACTGGCAGGGCAACGCCTACAGCGCGCTCGATAGTTTTACGTCGACCTACCTGAAGGGAAACACGCGGACTGCCGAGGCCGACTTTGCGCGTGTCCGGGTCGAAATCAGTAGCACTGGTCGCGCCGATTTGCTGGCGCGTGCCGAGCTGGTGCGCTGCGCAGTGCGGGTGGCCAGTCTTGAATTCGATGACTGTGCCGCCTATCAGCCGTTCGCCGCCGAGGCCGCTAAAACTGAACAGAGCTATGCGGCTTATCTGACCGCGCGCTGGCAAGACGTCGATGTCGCGTTGTTGCCGGCACAGCATCGGGTAATGCTTGGGTCATCGGCCACGCCGGTCAGCACGATCGAGGACCCGCTGGCACGCCTGATCGCAGCGGGTGCGCTGCTGCAAGCTGGCCGGCTGACGCCGGCAGACACGGTCAGCGCGACCGAGACGGCTTCCGCGCAAGGATGGCGTCGTCCGTTGCTGGCGTGGCTGGGTGTTCAGCTCAAGAGCGCGCAGGAGGCCGGTGACAAGGAGGGGGTGACACGGTTGCAGAGGCGGATCGATGTGGCTTCGTCATCGTTGTAACTGAGGGCGTTCGTTCCTGCCAGTCGATACTCATGACTCAACGCTCAGGACGCAGCGGATCTCGTCGGTTTTGAAGCCCAGTGCCATCGGCCGGCGCACACCGGGCAGGGCGACCACGTCGTAGAATTCAGCGACCACGCCTTCGATACAATATCTGCCAGGAAAATTGTCGACATCATCTTTCTCTGCCTTTGCCGACAAACCACCGAGGGCGAGAAGCAGTCCAAGCAAAATCATGATGCAACTGACCATCATGGGGCACTAACCTGGTCCCATCCTGACCGTGGTTCCCAACGCATAGTCGGTACCGATGCCCACGAAAAAATACGTCAAAGCCGCCAAACATTACTCCAGCCAAAAAATCTTTTTGATTCTTGGTGCTCATATTGCTTGTCTCTTCAATAAGTTTTTAAATTGAAAGTACTGAATTGCGGATGCGCTTGATGTCGTAGTCTCGTGTTGTGTGAGGAAATATTCTTTACTCAAAGTCGCATCGTTGAACTTGCTGGCAGTCGTTGTTCACCCGTGCCAATGCTTTCTCCTGACGTCACGAAAATAATCAGGCAAACTTCGCCCCGCTAGTTGTCGACGTCAAGTCGATCGCATACACCACCCAAGACACTTGCAGCGAATTGCGAGTGGATAACCGCACAGAGGACCAAATGAAAAAATTAAACGTCACTATCAAGCTTGAAATGTCCATTCCCGAAGGCTGGGAACTCGTAAAAACGTCGACGGGTGGTCAGGTCATCAAACTCCCTGACGGTCAATTTCTTGACATCGCCATCGAGCCGATGTTTGCCAGCGATCCGGAAGAAACATGGACCAGTACGCAAAGCGATGAAGTCCTCAACGACATACTCGATATGATTGAGAGCGAAGATGTCACGTACGAGTTAATCACGCATTAATTTGGTTGTGCGGGATAAGTTAGTCTGCTGTTTCGGCGCTGGTCGCAGTCCGAACCTGTGCCAAACTCGCGGTGCATCCTCACGGTCCGTTCAGGCTCTATGTCGACGTCCCTGTGAGCACTTCTCAGTCAGGTTTTTTGGGGAATTTTCTCAGCAATAAATGAATCAGTTAGGTGCGATTCTGAACAGATGCCGCCTGGTATTGAGGGACATCGTCATTGATGGTCCACCATTCTGACTTCGAGCCGACATGAGCATGAAAGGCCAGCCCTGATGTGAGCTTGCCGTTGATGAGACCAGCGCGTACGCGTACGACGTCAGGAAGTGATTGTCGGGCGCTAAAAACTGGCGAACCGCATGTTGCGCAAAAATGCCGGAACTTGCCCGCAGAGGACTCATATTTTTTGAGTAACTCGGTACCTCTGGTGAGTACGAACGCCGCGGTTGGTACTGATATGTTGGTAGCAAACGGACCTCCTTGTGCTTTGCGGCACTGTGAGCAGTGGCAAACCTGGATGGGTGCCAGTTCCGTACTGATACTGAACTGGATACCACCACACAGACAACTGCCGGTATGAGTCAATTTTTTCTCCAATGAATGCCACTGAGCCAGTGGCTTCGGTGTCACAAACACCTATTTCGGTAGGTTGTGTCAGTAAATCACACTGAAGCAAAAGTAATCCGGCGGCGGCGTACATAGTGCGCGTTTGTCTGGTGGCACATTGCATTATTTTGGAAGTGCCGGAGTTAACTTGTTGCGGGGCAAACCTCCGTAACGGGTTTGCGTTGCCGACTGGCGTAGTTTGCAATTAGTGTCAGCAAGAGTGCGGCGAGTGCCAGTGCTGCAGCGGCAAGCGGTACGGCCGATAAGCCGAATCCCTCTGCAATGACCATTCCGCCCGCCCAGGCACCGATGGCATTTCCGACATTGAAGGCCGCAATATTCAGAGTTGATGCAAGGTTGGGCGCAGCTTTCCCGAATTTCATGACATTGATTTGCAACGCTGGTACGGCAGCAAAACCCGCCATCGCCCAAAGAAATAAATTGATTTCGACCGGGATTAGCGCCGCGCTCGTCCAGTGGATCGCAGCGGAGGCGACCGCCATTGCTACGAAGATGCCTGCAAGTGCCGTACTGAGACGCCAGTCAGCCAATCTGCCGCCAATATAGTTACCTATCGTTAAGCCGAGTCCAATCAGGAACAAGGTCCAGGTCACACCTCTTGGACTAACTCCGGTCACTTCTCCAAGCAACGGTGCAATGTAGGTGAACAAAGTGAACATCGCCGATGCAAACAAAACAGTGGTGGCAAGAGCAATCCAGATTCCAGCATTTCGCAGTTGTTGCAACTCGCGTTGTAAGTCCGGTTTCTTTTGTTCTGCATTGGCAGGGAGTACTAACAGCAGCCCAATAAATGCAACGACACCGAGCGCTGCGACGGCATAAAAAGTTGAGCGCCAACCGGCAAACTGGCCAAGTGCCGTACCCAGCGGAACACCGAGTACGTTAGCTAACGTAAGCCCGGTGAACATCAGTGCGACTGCCGATGCTTGTTTGTGCGCTGGCACCAGGCTGGCTGCGGCGACTGAACCAATACCGAAAAATGCGCCGTGGCAGAGGGACGTGATTACCCGTGCCGTCATCAGAAATCCATAATCGGTAGCGATCGCACACAGCACATTACCAACGATAAAAATGCCCATCAAAATAAGTAGGGCGCGTTTGCGGGGCAGCGATGCAGTGGCAAGCGCCATGATAGGCGCACCGATCGCGACGCCAAGCGCATAGCCAGTAATTAACCAGCCAGCGCTAGGGATGGAGACCGACAGATTGTTTGCGACATCGGGCAGCAAGCCGAGAATGACAAATTCGGTAGTTCCGATGGCAAAGGCGCTCAGGGCGAGCACCAACAGAGCTAATGGCATAAAGTTTTTTCTATTGTGAATGGTTCCGCGGCGACATCAGGTGAAACGCAGTCTGATAGTCATGCAATTAAAAGGAATTGAATCAAAGTCTCGTTAAAACAAAACAATTGTTTTATCGGGGCGGAAGAGGTTGAAGACGGGATTGCACAAAAGTCGGGACTGGATAGTACGCCAGAAAAAATTAACATGCAGATACACGCGTATTCTCCATTTGCTCGAAGGTGAAATGGCGGAACAGCCATTGCATTCGAAATTAGGGACGCGAGTGACCTTGAGTGGTCCAACTAATCAACTAAATTATTTACCCGGAAAGCTTGCCACCGACGTTGGTATTGGCTATAGTTCGCCTCCTGCTTCAGCGACATCGAAGCGCAGACAAACAAAACGCTTTGTCAGCAGCACACGAGATTGTACGGTCGGTGAGGTTAATCGAAGTGCAGTGGAGTGAGCAGGAAGTTCTTTAACAATTAACAGTTGATAAGTGTGGGCACTTGGTGGAAGTGCACTGTAGTGACTTAGGTTGCTACGGAGTCTTTACATATAGCAAGTGCTCACAAAGAAATATAGGAAAGATTGAAAGATTGATCCTGTCAGTATTTTGAGTGAGCGACCGGTCAGCAATGACCATGTCAGAGATGACATAAAACACAGAGATTAAACTGAAGAGTTTGATCCTGGCTCAGATTGAACGCTGGCGGCATGCCTTACACATGCAAGTCGAACGGCAGCACGGGGGCAACCCTGGTGGCGAGTGGCGAACGGGTGA
>CANFED010000012.1 GCA_947445995.1 Oxalobacteraceae bacterium
CTCCAACAGCGCCGGCAGTTCGTGGATGTTCCAGAACCGCGTGCCGCATATCCTCGCCGGCGACTACCGGCCACTGTCGGCGGTCAACATCTTCGTCAAGGATCTCGGCATCGTGCTCGACTACGCGAAGAAGAGCGTGTTCCCGTTGCCGCTGTCGGCCACCGCACACCAGATGTTCATGCAGGCCTCGGCAGCCGGTTTCGGCGGCGAGGATGATTCTGCCGTGGTAAAAGTATTCCCCGGAATAACGCTGCCCGCAGCCAAGGTGTGAGGAGACCGACATGACCGTGTTACTGGGATGCATAGCCGACGATTTCACCGGCGGTACCGACCTCGCCGGCATGCTGGTGAAAGCCGGCATGCGCACCGTACAGCTGATCGGCGTGCCGAGCGGCCCGCCGCCGGACAACATCGACGCCATCGTCATCGCGCTGAAGTCGCGCACGAATCCGGCCGTCGATGCGGTGGCCGAATCACTGGCGGCGCTGCGCTGGCTGCAGCAAGCCGGCTGCCGGCAGTTTTATGCAAAATATTGTTCGACCTTCGATTCAACGCCGCAAGGTAATATCGGCCCGGTGGCCGACGCGCTGATGGAGGCGCTCGGCACCGACTTCACGATCGCCTGCCCGGCCTTTCCAGCCAATGGCCGCACGATCTACAAGGGCTACCTGTTCATCGGTAACGAACTCCTCAATGAATCCGGCATGCGCAACCATCCGCTGACGCCGATGCACGACGCCAGCCTGGTGCGCGTGCTGCAACAGCAAGTCAGCGGCAAGGTCGGACTGGCCGATTACAGCGTGGTTGAGCAAGGCGCGGACGCGATTGCTGCACGCTTTGCCGAATTGCGTACGCAAGGCCATCGCTACGCCATCGTTGATGCGGTCTCGAACGACGACCTGATGGCCATCGGTGCGGCCTGTGCCGACCTGCCGCTGGTCACCGGCGGCTCCGGCATCGCGCTGGGCTTGCCGGACAATTTCCGCCGGCGCGGTTTGCTCGCCGCGCACACCGTGGCCGATCGTCTGCCAGCCACCGGCGGACGACGCGCAGTGATCGCCGGCAGCTGCTCGGTGGCGACACAAAAACAGGTCGCGGCCATGCGCGCCGTCGCGTCGGCATTCCATGTCGATCCGCTGCAACTGGCGCGCGGCGATAACGTGGTCGCAGCCGCACTCGACTGGGCTGCGGCCAACCTGGGCGAGCAGCCTGTGCTGGTGTACGCGACGGCAACGCCGGAAACCGTGCGCGCCGTACAGGCGCAACTCGGCGTCGAACGCGCCGGTACGCTGGTCGAAGAAGCCCTCGCGGCCATCGCGCAAGGACTGGTGCGGCTCGGTGTCGGACAACTCATTGTCGCCGGTGGCGAAACCTCCGGTGCGGTGGTCAAGGCACTCGGCATCACCGGCCTGATCATCGGTCCGGAAATCGATCCGGGGGTGCCGTGGACGGCCGCACTGCAAAACCAGGCCACTGACATGCCGCTGGCGCTGGCGCTCAAGTCGGGCAACTTCGGCAGTGAGGATTTTTTCATCAAGGCCTGGAGCCGCCTGCCATGACGATCGCGATCCACGCCACCCCCGACGAGTCGCGCCAGCGCGAGCTGATCGTCGAGTTCGGTCGCTCGCTGTACGAGCGCGGCCTGACTGCTGGCAGCAGCGGCAACCTGAGCGTGCGACTGGCCGATGGCTGGCTGCTCACGCCGACCAATGCCAGCCTTGGCCGGCTCGATCCGGCACGGCTGTCGAAGCTTGATGACGACGGCACGCTGATCAGTGGTGAGCCGCCATCGAAGGAAGCCTTTCTGCATCAGGCGATGTATCGCCAGCGCGGCAAGGCCGGCGCGATCGTGCATCTGCACTCGACCTATTCGGCCGCAGTGTCGTGCATGTGCGGACTCGACCACGATGACTGCATCCCGCCGCTAACGCCCTACTTCGTCATGAAGATCGGTCGCTTGCCACTGGTGCCTTATCATCGGCCGGGCGATCCGGCGCTGGCCTCGGTGATCGGCAAGCTGGCCTGCAAGCATTCGGCCGTGCTGCTGGCGAACCACGGACCGGTGGTCTCGGGCAGCACGCTCGAAGCGGCAGTGAATGCCGCCGAAGAACTGGAAGAAACTGCCAAACTATTTTTGCTGCTGCGCGGTGTGCCGACCCGACCGCTCACTCCGCAGCAGATCGATGAACTCACATCGACCTTCGGGCTCGACCACTAATCCAGAGGATGACCATGCCAAAATTTGCTGCCAACCTGACCATGATGTTCAATGAAGTCGCCTTCACGCAGCGCTTTGCCGCTGCGGCTGCGGCCGGCTTCAAGGCCGTCGAATTCCTGTTCCCGTACGATCATACGCCCGCCGAAGTCGCCGCACTGCTGCACGACAACCAGCTGCAAAACGTGCTGTTCAATTTGCCTCCGGGCGACTGGGCTGCCGGCGAGCGCGGTATCGCCTGCCTGCCCGGCCGCGAGGAAGAGTTCCGCGCCGGCGTGGCGCGCGGGATCGAATACGCACTGGCGATGGGCACGCCACGGCTGCATATGATGGCCGGCCTGGTGCCTGCCGGTGCCGACCTGGCCGTGCATCGCGCGGTGTATCTGGCCAACCTGCGCCATGCGGCGGACGAACTCGGCAAGCACGGACTGATGCTGCTGCTCGAACCGATCAATGGCCGCGACATGCCCGGCTATTTTCTCAGCGGACAAGCACAGGCGCATGCGCTGCGCGAAGAATCGGGCGTGGCCAACGTCAAGGTGCAGATGGATTTCTATCATGCGCAAATCGTCGAGGGCGATCTGGCGATGACGTTCAAGAAGCACTTCGATGGCATCGGCCATGTGCAGATCGCCAGCGTCCCGAGCCGCAACGAACCGGATGACGGCGAAGTCAATTACCCGTATCTGTTCAAGCTGCTCGATGAACTCGGCTACGACGGCTGGATCGGTTGCGAGTACCGTCCACGTGGCAAGACCGAAGATGGGCTGGCGTGGCTGGCATCAGCGCAAGGAGTGCAGTCATGAAGGTGCTCGTCACCGGCGGTGCCGGCTTCCTGGGCCAGCGACTGGCGCGGCAACTGCTGGATGTCGGCCAGCTGACCGGCAGCGACGGCGTGCGTCGCGACATCGACCAGCTGGTGCTGGCCGACGTGGTGCCGGCGCATGACTTCAGTGATGCGCGGGTGCGCGTGGTCACCGGCGATATCGCCGATGCCGCGCTGCTGCGCGACGTGATCGATACCGATACCCGTGCGATTTTCCATCTGGCCGCCATCGTCAGCTCGCATGCCGAAGCCGACTTCGAGCTCGGCATGCGCATCAACCTCGATGCGCCGCGCCTGCTGCTGGAACTCTGCCGCGAACGCGGACACCAGCCGAAAGTGGTCTTCACCAGTTCGGTCGCGGTGTATGGCGGCGACCTGCCGGCGGTCGTGCTCGACACCACCGCACTCAATCCGCAATCGTCGTACGGCATGCAAAAAGCCATCGGCGAATTGCTGCTCAATGACTACAGCCGGCGCGGCTTTGTCGACGGCCGGGTGCTACGCCTGCCCACCATCAGCGTGCGTCCGGGCCTGCCGAACAAGGCGGCTTCGTCATTCGCCAGCGGCATCATTCGCGAACCGTTGAACGGTGTCGCCTCGATCTGCCCGGTCGCGCCCGATACCCGCCTGTGGCTGCTGTCGCCGCAACGTGCGATCGATGCGCTGATCGCCGGACATGACTTGCCGGGTAGTGCATTTGGTGCGAGCCGCACGGTCAATTTACCGGGTGTCTCGGTCAGCGTCGCCGGCATGCTGGCAGCGCTGGAAACCGTCGCCGGTGCAGCACCGCTGGCACATGTCACTTTTGCGCCGGACCCGGCGGTCGAGCGCATCATCCGCAGCTGGCCAGGCTGCTGGGACGTAACGCGGGCACAGGCGATGGGACTGGTCGGCGACACCGATTTCGAAGCCATCGTGCGGGCCTACATCGCCGCCGAACTGACGACGAACTGATCCGCGTCGGCCTGCTGACAAACTGGGCTGTCCGTACCTCGAACGGTTGCCGCCCAGCCGTGAAGTCGGCCTGACAGGACTGGAGTGCGAATCCGTCACCAGGCCGCCAGCATCAGCGACCTGCAAAGTTAGGCCGCCGTTTGCTGAAGAAAGCATCCAGCGCCTCAGCAAAGTCGGCCGTCGCGGTACTGTCGCGGAAATTGTCACGTTCGAGATCGAGCTGGGTAGGCAAGTCGTTGTCGAGCGACTGACGCAGCAGCCGCTTCAGGCGTCCGATCGCCAGTGTCGGACCATTGGCCAATCGCTGCACCAGCGTGGCCGTCGCCGACTCCAGTTCCGTTGCCGGCACGATCCGGTTGAGTAAGCCCAGTCGCAAGGCCTCGGGCGCATCAAACGTATCACCCAGAAGCGCGATGGCCATCGCGTTGCGCAATCCGACCAGCCGAGGCAAATGCCACGAGCCGGACAGATCGCAGTTGGCCGCAACATTCACATAAGCCAGATTGAAGCGCGTGTTATCGGCAGCAATCGCCAGATCACACGCCATCGCCAGACTCAGACTGCCGCCAGCCACCGTGCCATGCAGGCAAGCGATGACCGGCGCGTTCATAGACGTCAGCAACAGCACCGCCGCGTGCAGCGGCGCGATCAGCGACATCGCCGTGGCAGTCGAATCGGTGCGTAGTGCCGCCAGGTCGCCACCAACGCCGAAGGCCTTGCCGGCTCCCTTGAGTACGACTGCCCGCACGCTGTCATCGGCGGCCAGTTCGGTACAGCAAGCCAGGAAGGCCTGAGCAGTAGGAAGGTCGAGTGCATTCAGGCTGCCTGGCCGATTGAGAATCAGCGTGGCGATAGCGCCGTCGCGTTGCAGGATAACCAGTGGTTCGGAAGATGTCATGAAAGTCCCTGAGTCAATGAAAAATGGTGAAGGGTGATGCGCCGAACAGAACGCACCATTCTTCTGTGGATGGCAATGACTACCGAGCGTAATTCTATCCCGCACGCTCCTGCCTTCATTTTTTCTGGAGGAATACCGCCGCGCCTTGCCTCTCAGTTACCTTGCAGGCTTCTGCCATACCAATGAGTAACCTAAAAGTAGGTTCATTCGAATCAATACGCAAGCGGTTTATTTGATTAGTCGAGTGAGGGCGCACAGGCACACGCAAGCCAACGATAAGAGGCTCGCCAATTGCTGCGTTCGGTACAAAACAGGGAGGTGGTGCAAGAGGCTGGTCTGCCCTACTGGAATCGAACCAGTAACCTATGCCTTAGAAGGGCATTGCTCTATCCAGTTGAGCTAAGGGCAGATGAACATAAACAGGATGGATGTGATACGACAATGTTGAGTTATGGCCGCTGCACTGACCGCAACTTGCTTGCGGATTTGAGCTTACCGTAAACGAAAAAAAGCGGGTTGTCGTTAAACAACCCGCTTTATATTCTGGTCGGAGTACAAGGATTCGAACCTTGGACCCCCTGGTCCCAAACCAGGTGCGCTACCGGGCTGCGCTACACTCCGATAGACAGAATCATAGCGGGCGAGCCTCTTTTGGTCAATGGTTTGAAGGCTTAAATTTTGCATCCGGGATTACCGTCGCATTTATTGACCCCATTCAATCAGGACTGGCATCGAGCATGTAACCGACACTACGCACGGTTTTTATATAGCTGGCGGCCGCACCAAGGGATTTTCGCAAACGCATGATGTGCACATCGACAGTCCGCTCTTCCAGGAAGGCCTCGTCACCCCATACTTTGTCGAGCAATTGAGCCCGTGAAAATACCCGCTCAGGATGCGCCACCAGAAATTTAAGCAAGCGGAATTCAGACTGATCCAACTTCACCGGGTCATCCGCGACTGTCACCAGATGACGTCCTGAGTCGATCACGATCAGTCCGCATACATCGATCAGACTCGCCGCACCGGGGCGATTGCTCCGCAACAGGGAGTGGATGCGCGCAATCAGCTCACGCGGAGAGAAAGGCTTCGTGACGTAATCGTCGGCTCCTGCATTCAGACCCAGTATCTTGTCTTCGTCCATCCCGTTTGCTGTCAGCATGATGACTGGCAGTGCCGATGTTGACGCCGTGTTGCGCCACTCCTTGAGTAACTCCAGACCTGAGCCATCCGGCAACATCCAGTCCAGCAAAACCAGTTCCGGCAATTGGCTTGCAATGGCCGCTCGGGCATCCTGCACAGTGGCGACATTGCGCGAAGAGAAACCGGCATCGGCCAGCGTAAATTGCAAGAGCTCTGCAATACCGGGCTCATCTTCGACGAGCAGGATTTGATAACGGGAATTGTCCATTCTTTCCTGGCATGCGCGGCCATAGCCGAGATTGACTGCAGTGTAGTCCGGGATCGTCGACGACAATCCCGGAAAGGCTCAATTGTGGTGACACTCAGGCTGGCAAATCGTGGCTCGCCCATCAGTCATCACCACATCCGTCAGGCCGGCGTCACCTTGTCGGCGATCCGGCGTGCCATCGCCTCCGCAAGAACCGCAGTCTTCGCTTCGACCATCACGCGAATCAGCGGCTCGGTTCCCGATGCGCGAATGAGCACCCGACCGACATCACCCAACTCGTCCTCGACGGCATCCTTTGCCGCCACCATCGCTGCACTATTGAGCCAGTTAAACCCGGAGGCAACACGCACATTGATCAATGACTGCGGATACATCGCAATATCCTCGGTGCACTGGGCCAGCGTCTTGTTACTGCGCTTGAGGGCTGACAACACTTGCAGTGCGGAGACGATACCGTCGCCCGTCGTGTGCTTGTCGAGAAACAGCAGATGGCCCGATCCTTCGCCACCCAATGTCCAGCCGCGCTCCTGCAAGACTTCCAGCACGTAGCGATCACCGACCTTGGCACGGACAAATTCAATCCCGAGCTCGCGGAAAGCGACTTCGAGTGCCATGTTGGTCATCAGCGTACCGACTACACCGGGTACTTTCTCGGTCAGCATGCGGTCCCTGGCCATGACATACAACAGTTCGTCGCCGTTATAGATCCGTCCGTTGGCATCGACCATGACCAGACGGTCGGCATCGCCATCGAGTGCAATCCCGAGATCCGCACGATTGGCACGCACTGCCTGCGACAAAGCCTCGGGCGAGGTTGCGCCAACCTTATCGTTGATGTTGATACCGTTGGGCTGATTGCCGATTGCAATGACTTCGGCACCGAGTTCATGCAATACATGCGGAGCGATGTGGTACGCAGCACCGTGGGCGCAATCGACCACGATCGTCATGCCTCGCAAATCCAGTGCGTTCGGAAAAGTGCTTTTGCAAAATTCGATATAACGCCCCTGGGCATCATCCAGACGTTGTGCCTTGCCGAGCTTCTCGGAAGAGACGCAGCCCAGCGGCAACTCCAGTTGCGCCTCGATTGCGTGCTCGACCGAATCAGGTAACTTGTTGCCTTGTGCCGAAAAAAACTTGATGCCGTTGTCATCGTACGGATTGTGCGATGCCGAGATAACCACGCCTGCAGATAGACGCAAGGCGCGTGTCAGGTAAGCCACTGCCGGCGTCGGCACAGGTCCGGCAAGCATCACGTCAACACCTGCTGCCGCAAACCCGGCTTGTAGTGCCGCTTCCAGCATGTAACCGGAAATCCGGGTGTCCTTGCCAATCAGCACGGTCGGCTTGCCGCTATCGGATGCAGTCAACACTTTGCCGGCCGCATAGCCAAGTCGCATCACAAAATCGGGCGTGATCGGCGATTGGCCCACCTTGCCGCGCACACCGTCGGTACCAAAATATTTACGTCCCATCGTGATCCTTTGTATTCATTGTTATTGTGTCCCTGCGCGCCAGACTTTCAGGGCATCGATGGTTTCTGCCACATCGTGTACCCGCAAAATCGCCGCGCCGTTCGTCGCAGCAACGAGCGCGGCGGCGAGGCTCCCGGCCAAACGCTGTTCGACTGGCCGACCGGTAATATTGCCCAACATCGATTTACGCGACATTCCTGCCAACAGCGGCAAGCCCAGGCTCGTGGCGATCGGCCGGATATTTTTCAACAAAGCGAGATTATGCTCCAGCGTTTTGCCGAAACCAAATCCCGGATCAATACTCAGTCGCTCACGCTTAATTCCACACGCTTCAATATGCGCAATCCGCTCTCGCAAAAAATCGCCGACCTGCTGGACAACATCCTGATAGCTTGGATCTTGCTGCATGCGCTGCGGATCGCTCACCATGTGCATGATACAAAGCGCACAGTCACTTTCCTTGACTGCAGTCAATGCGGCAGGGTCCCTGAACCCGGAAATGTCATTGATCATGTCTGCGCCGGCGGCAATGGCCTCGACCATCACCGCTGGCTTGTACGTATCGATCGATAGCGGTTTGCCGCAATCACGCAAGGCAAACACGACAGGCAAAATGCGGCGCAGCTCTTCATCCAGCGGCAAGGGTGCGGCACCGGGACGCGTTGACTCACCACCAATATCGATGATGTCGACACCGGCCTCGATCATTTGCTCGGCACGGGAAATCGCCGCTTCGAGGGAATGAAAACTTCCGCCATCGGAGAACGAATCAGGGGTGACATTCAGGACGCCCATGATCAGCGGCATCGCTCCATCCTTCAGAGGAAAGCGATATCGACCGCAGTGGAACATCGTTGTATTCATAATATTTCAGACAAAATAAAAGGGTGAGGATTGCTCCTCACCCTTGATGACTATAAACGAAAGACTCAGGCTGGCGCGGTCGCTGTCGGGGTCACATCGCCACCGGTAGGACCATCCGAAGTCTGGCGTCGTGGCGGCACGCCTGCTTTTGGCAGACGTGGCTCCCGACCTTCCATGATGTCGTTGATCTGGTCTGCATCAATGGTTTCCCACTCCAGCAAAGTCTTGGCCATCAATTCGACTTTTTCACGATTCTCTTCAAGCAAGCGACGTGACAAGGCGTACTGGCCATCAAGAATACTGCGAATTTCAAGATCAACTTTTTGCTGCGTCGCTTCCGAAACGGTCTTCGCTGACATCCGGCCAAAATACGCATCCTGCTCGGTATCTTCGTAAACCATGGTTCCCAGGCTTTCGGACATGCCGTAACGGGTCACCATCGCACGCGCCAGTTTGGTGGCGCGCTCGAAGTCGTTCGATGCACCTGTCGACATCTGATGCATGAAGATTTCTTCTGCGATACGACCACCAAACAGAATCGCAATTTCTTCCAGCATCTTGTCTTTGTACAAGTTGACGCGGTCATGTTCCGGCAACTGCCAGGTCAGACCCAGTGCAAATCCACGCGGCATGATGGTTACCTTGTGAACCGGATCTGCTTTCGGCAACAACTTCGCCACAACGGCATGACCCGACTCATGAAACGCTGTATTGCGACGTTCTTCCTCGCGCATCACGGCAGACTTGCGCTCGGGACCCATGACGATCTTGTCCTTCGCATCTTCAAAGTCCTGCATTTCAACCAGACGCTTGTTACGACGTGCAGCAAACAGGGCTGCCTCATTGACAAGGTTAGCCAGGTCGGCACCTGAAAAACCAGGTGTACCACGGGCGAGGATATCGGCCTTGACATCAGGTCCGATCGGTACTTTGCGCATGTGCACGTACAAAATCTGTTCACGCCCACGGATGTCTGGCAAGCCAACCACGACCTGACGGTCAAAGCGGCCCGGACGCAGCAGCGCTTTGTCGAGAACGTCGGCACGGTTGGTCGCTGCAATGACGATCACGCCGGCATTCGCCTCGAAACCATCCATTTCAACGAGCAACTGGTTCAGTGTTTGTTCGCGCTCATCATTGCCGCCGCCCATGCCGGCACCGCGATGGCGACCGACTGCATCGATCTCGTCGATGAAGATAATGCATGGCGATTGCTTTTTCGCATTTTCGAACATGTCACGAACACGTGAAGCACCGACACCAACGAACATTTCGACGAAATCGGAACCCGAGATCGTGAAGAACGGGACTTTGGCTTCTCCGGCGATGGCACGAGCCAGCAGGGTTTTACCCGTACCAGGAGGGCCCACCATCAACACACCGCGTGGAATGCGGCCACCGAGCTTTTGAAACTTGGTCGGGTCGCGCAGGAAGTCAACGATCTCCTGGACTTCTTCCTTTGCTTCATCGCAACCGGCTACGTCAGCGAAAGTGACGGCGTTCGTCGTCTCGTCCAGCTGCCGTGCTTTCGACTTGCCGAATGAGAATGCTCCGCCCTTCCCTCCGCCCTGCATCTGACGCATGAAGAATACCCAGACACCAATCAATAACAGCATCGGGAACCACGAGATGAAAATCTGAGAGAGGAACGACTGCTCTTCAGGCTGCTTGACATCAAACTTGACGCCGTTGTTCACCAGATCACCGATCAGCCCGCGATCGAGATAGGTAATTGCGGTCCTGATTTTTTTGCCGTCCGTCGTCGTCGCCGTCAGAGTGCGATCTTCGATGGTAGCGTCCTTGATGCGCTTGGATTTCACCTCATCCAGGAAATCGGAATAAGGCACAACTGTTGCACCGCCCGCAGCCGTGCGGCTATCGAACTGCTTGAACACCATGAAAAGCACCATGGCGATGACGACCCAGATGGCGGCCTTGGAAAACATATTATTCACTAGAACTCCTTGGACGCGCGTAGCGCCTTATGCCTGATGTACAGATTTTATTCTACCCGTATTAAAGAGTACCCACTACGCACGACATTGGGATAAAGCCCTTCAAAATCAAGGGTCCAATGGCAACTTTTGCAGTGAAACTGGATTTTTTACACCTTTGCCAAGTAAAAAAATCTCCGACGATTTATCTTTACTCGCTTTTGGCTTCTTGGGAGATACCGTTTTGAACTCGCTGCGGAATTTCTCAACTATCTGACTATACCCTGATCCGTTAAAACATTTGACGAGCAGGGCTCCGGAAGGTTTCAGATGCGCTTGAGAAAACTCGATGGCCAAATCAATGATGTGTTCCATCCGTGCGGCATCCGCACTCGCAATGCCTGACAGGTTAGGCGCCATGTCGGACAATACGACGTCGACCTTGCGCCCCGCCAGAATGACTTCAAGCTGTCGCAACACCTTATGATCACGAAAATCGCCAAGAATGAAGTGGACATCGGCGATCGGCTCCATCGGCAGCATGTCAAGCCCGATGATAATGCCGTCAATACCGCCACCGGCCTTGCCGGATAATTTGTTACGCACGTACTGCGACCAGCTGCCAGGAGTCGAGCCAAGGTCGACAATAATCTGCCCGGCCTTGATGAGCTTGTCGCCCTCATCAATTTCCTTGAGTTTGTAGACAGCACGAGCCCGGTAGCCTTCTTTCTGCGCCAGCTTGACATACGGATCATTAATGTGATCGTGTAGCCAGTTTTTGTTTAATTTGTTCTTTGCCATTCGCGTAGAATACTGCTTTTAAGGGATTTTTTATGTTGAAACTCACACCATCGGAGCGTAGTGCGCTTCGTGCCGAAGCGCATGCGCTAAATCCGATTGTCATCATCGGTGAGGCGGGACTGACTGAACCGGTTCTCAAAGAAATTGACAGTGGCCTTGATGCGCATGGTCTGATCAAGGTCCGCGTTTTTGGCGATGACCGCGAAGCGCGCATCGGCATGTATGAGACGATTTGCGACAAACTCGGTGCCGCGCCCGTACAGCATATCGGGAAACTCCTGGTGATGTATCGCGCTAAAAAAGAAGCCGTCAAGGAAGTGCGCAATGACGGGAAAAAAGGTCGTGGCATGCGCGAGGTCACCATCGTCAAGCCTAGCCCGAGTGGTACCAAGCGTCCGTCAGTTACCAAGGTCATGGTCAAGGGCAATGAGCGCGTCACGCAAGGCGGCTCTATCAAGCGTGCCAAGCCTCGTCAAACCAGCGCCAAGAAATCGTCACTCGGTCAATAACCAACACAGCAGACGGGGAGGTCTGAATACTCTAGACCCCCGTCATCTGTACTAAGTTTTCGTCTCAGCCTGGTCATTCTTCAAGACCAACACAATCCCCGCAATGCTCTGAATCAGGTACAGGCCGCTCGCAACGCCATGCAGCAAGCCGAATTGCATGCGTGCGTCCGCTGAAAATACCCCACCCGGCGCTGCTTCACGCAATGCCGCCATCATCGGCTGCAAGCCAAAATAGCCGACCAACGTACATCCGAACATGACTGCAGTCAGTCTGAACATCCACGTGCGCGCACGCGATGCAGCGACGCTACCTGCAACCAATGCAAACACCAGCACCGCCATCACGACCGACAACCATGCTTCGACCCGGAATAATTTGCCAGCGATGGTACCCGCCAGCACCCGGTCGGCCAGCGTCATGAATAAGGTCGGCGCAACCAGGTAGCCGATCGTCCAAAGACTACCGACCCACAAGACAATGACCAGCAAACGCAAACGTGCGGCAATCATCATCGGCTAGACGTAACGCACTTCCAGCACTTCGTATTCACGCACGCCGGCGGGCGCTTGCACGCCAACGACGTCACCGGCCAGCTTGCCAATTAACGCGCGTGCGATCGGCGAAGTGACCGAGACTTTCGAGAGCTTGAGGTCGGCTTCATCGGTACCGACGATCTGGTACGTTACCTTGGCACCCGTTTCGAGGTCTTCCAGATGAACGGTCGAACCGAACACGATACGGCCATCGGCTTCCAGCGTCAGCGGGTCGATAATCTGCGACGAACCCAGCTTGCCTTCGAGGTCAGAAATACGACCTTCAATGAAACTCTGTCGCTCCTTGGCCGCATCATACTCGGCGTTTTCCGACAGGTCACCCTGCGCACGCGCTTCGGAAATGGCGTTGATGATGGCTGGACGTTCTTTGGTTTTCAGGCGGTGCAATTCGTCTTTCAGAAGTTGCGCGCCAAATTTTGTGATGGGTACGGTACTCATAAGTCTCTTTTTAATCAGTTAAAAATTACAGAGGCCACAAATGGACCCGGAAAATCCGGGTACCTTCTGTGACCTCTGGAATGGTGTTCAGGTCTTTCGAGCAGCGACCTTAGTGTAAGGTCTTATGCAGTCCCTGTAAATCATAGACATGCAACTGATCCAGATGTGCCATGCCCGCGACAGCGGCTTCGGCACCAGCGATCGTCGTGTACGTCGTCACCCGTGCGGCCAATGCCGATGTGCGGATCGCGCGCGAGTCCGTGATGGCGTTGCGCTTTTCTTCGACAGTATTGATGACCAGGGCGATTTCGTTATTCTTGATCATGTCGACCACGTGCGGACGTCCTTCAACCACCTTGTTCACGGTGGTCACGGCGATACCCGCATCACGGATCGCGGCTGCCGTCCCTTTGGTGGCAGCGACCGAAAACCCGATCTTGACCAGCGCCGCCGCGATCTTCACCGCGCGTGGCTTGTCGCTGCCCTTGACGCTAAGGAAAACCTTACCCGAGGACGGCAGCTTGACGCCGGCTCCTAGCTGCGACTTGACGAACGCTTCGCCGAAAGTCTTGCCGACGCCCATCACTTCGCCCGTCGATTTCATTTCCGGACCGAGAATGGTATCAACGCCAGGGAATTTAACGAACGGAAACACGGCTTCCTTGACGCTGAAATAACCGGGCACCACTTCGTCGTAAATACCCTGGCTGTCGAGCGATTGACCCACCATGCAGCGTGCAGCAATCTTCGCCAGTTGCAGACCGGTCGCTTTTGACACGAATGGCACGGTGCGCGACGCACGCGGATTGACCTCCAGCACAAACACCACATCCTGCGACACGCCATCAATGACCTGTTGCTGGATCGCGAACTGGACATTCATCAAGCCGACCACGTTGAGGCCCTTGGCCATCAATGAGGTCTGGCGCTTGATTTCATCAATCGTCGATTGCGACAGCGAATACGGCGGCAGCGAGCACGCCGAGTCTCCGGAATGAACGCCGGCCTGCTCGATGTGCTCCATCACGCCGCCGATGAAAGTACGCACGCCATCGGAGAGGCAATCGACATCGACTTCGATCGCATCGTTGAGGAAGCGATCAAGCAATACCGGAGAATCATGCGACACCTTGACTGCTTCGCGCATGTAGCGCTCAAGGTCACGTTGCTCGTGGACGATTTCCATTGCACGCCCGCCCAGCACATACGACGGACGCACTACCAGCGGGTAACCGATTTCCTGTGCCAGCAGCAAGGCATCGGCTTCGGTACGGGCGGTACGGTTAGGCGGCTGGCGCAAGTTGAGGTCTTTGAGTAATTGCGAGAAGCGCTCACGGTCTTCAGCTGCATCGATCATGTCCGGCGAGGTGCCGACAATCGGCACGCCGTTGGCCTCAAGGTCCAGTGCCAGCTTCAACGGGGTCTGACCGCCGTACTGGACGATAACGCCGTACGGCTTTTCCTTGTCGACGATTTCGAGTACGTCTTCCAGCGTCAATGGCTCGAAGTACAGCCGATCTGACGTATCGTAATCAGTCGAAACCGTTTCAGGATTGCAGTTGACCATGATGGTTTCGTAGCCATCTTCGCGCATCGCCAGCGCAGCATGCACGCAGCAATAATCGAATTCGATACCCTGGCCGATACGGTTAGGACCGCCGCCCAGCACCATGATTTTTTTCTTGTTGGTCGGGGCCGATTCGCACTCTTCTTCGTACGTCGAATACATGTAGGCCGTGTCGGTCGAAAACTCGCCGGCGCAGGTATCAACCCGTTTGTAGACCGGGCGAATGTTGAGCGCATGGCGTTTCTCGCGCACGATCTTGTCGGTGGTCTTGAGCAATTTGGCCAGGCGACGGTCAGCGAAACCCTTTTGCTTGAGCTTGAACAACGTGGCTTTATCCAGGTCATCGAGGCTCTTGGTTTCCAGCCACAATTCAAGGTCGATGATTTCCTTGATCTGAATCAGGAACCACGGATCGATATGCGTCAGCTGATGCACTTCTTCCATCGTGAATCCTTGGGCAAACGCATCGCCGACATACCAGATCCGGTCCGGCCCCGGCTCGCCGAGCTCTTCCTCGATGGTTTCGCGGTCGGTGGTTTTTTCATTCATGCCATCGACGCCGACTTCGAGTCCGCGCAAGGCTTTCTGGAAGGACTCCTGGAAGGTGCGACCAATGGCCATCACTTCGCCGACCGATTTCATCTGGGTAGTCAGGTGATGATCGGCAGTCGGGAATTTTTCGAACGTAAAACGCGGAATCTTGGTGACGACGTAGTCAATGCTCGGCTCGAATGACGCCGGGGTCGCGCCGCCAGTGATGTCATTGCGCAATTCGTCGAGCGTGAAACCGACCGCCAGCTTGGCCGCGATCTTGGCGATCGGGAAGCCGGTGGCTTTCGATGCCAGCGCAGACGAACGCGAGACGCGCGGATTCATTTCGATGACGATCATGCGGCCATCGACCGGATTGATCGAGAACTGCACGTTCGAGCCACCGGTATCGACACCAATTTCACGCAGTACCGCGAGCGACGCGTTACGCATGATCTGGTATTCCTTGTCGGTCAGCGTTTGTGCTGGTGCGACCGTGATCGAGTCACCGGTATGCACGCCCATCGGATCCAGGTTTTCGATCGAGCAGACGATGATGCAGTTATCCATCTTGTCGCGCACGACTTCCATCTCGAACTCTTTCCAGCCGAGCAGCGATTCTTCGATCAGCAGTTCGGTGGTCGGCGAGGCTTCGAGGCCACGCTTGCAGATGGTTTCGAATTCTTCGGAGTTGTAGGCGATACCGCCGCCGCTGCCGCCCATCGTGAACGACGGCCGGATGACGATCGGAAAACCGAGCGTCTTTTGCACGGTCCACGCTTCATCGAGCGTATGGGCAATGCCGGAACGGGCCGAACCGAGGCCGATACGGGTCATCGCTTCCTTGAACTTGGAGCGGTCTTCGGCCATGTCGATGGCTTCCGGTGAGGCGCCGATCAGTTCGCAGTTGTATTTGGTCAGCACGCCATTGTGATGCAAGTCGAGTGCACAATTGAGCGCAGTCTGGCCGCCCATCGTCGGCAGGATTGCATCAGGCCGTTCCTTGGCGATGATGCTCTCGACGACTTGCCAGGTGATCGGTTCGATGTAAGTCACATCGGCCATTTCCGGGTCGGTCATGATGGTTGCCGGATTGCTGTTGACCAGGATCACGCGATAGCCTTCTTCACGCAACGCCTTGCAGGCTTGCGCGCCGGAATAATCGAATTCGCAGGCCTGACCGATGATGATCGGACCAGCGCCGATGATCAGGATGCTTTTGATGTCAGTACGCTTTGCCATTATTGTTTTTCCATTCTTGCGTTAGCCCGCGCGCTTTTCATCAGGTCGACGAAGCGGTCAAACAGGGGCGCAATATCATGCGGGCCGGGCGATGCTTCAGGGTGACCCTGGAAGCAGAACGCCGGTTTGTCGGTACGGGCGAATCCTTGCAGCGAGCCATCAAACAGCGACACGTGCGTGACGCGACAATTAGCTGGCAGCGATGCCGGGTCAACCGCAAAACCGTGGTTCTGCGAAGTGATCAGTACTTGCTTGGTGTCGAGATCCTGCACCGGATGGTTGGCACCGTGGTGACCGAACTTCATTTTCAGCGTGGTCGCGCCGGAGGCCAGCGCCATGATCTGGTGACCCAGGCAGATGCCGAACGTCGGAATGCCGAGTTCGATCAGTTCACGCGATGCAGCAATCGCGTAATCGCAAGGCTGCGGGTCGCCGGGACCATTCGACAGGAAGATGCCGTCCGGATTGAGCGCCAGCGCATCGGCGGCAGTCGCCTGCGCCGGCAGCACGGTCACCTTGCAGCCGCGCTGCGCCAGCATCCGCAGGATGTTGAACTTGACGCCGTAGTCAAACGCCACCACATGAAACTTCGGCGTGTTTTGCTGGCCATAGCCAGCATCCAGTTGCCATTCGGTTTCGGTCCATTCATAGGACACCTTGGTCGACACGACCTTGGCCAGATCCATGCCATTGATGCCGGCAAACGATCGGGCCAGCGTCAGCGCCTGCTCAACCGTCACATCGGCACCGGCGACAATCGCGCCGCTCTGTGCGCCTTTTTCACGCAGGATACGCGTGAGCTTGCGCGTATCGATGCCGGCGATGGCGACGATGTTTTCGGCCTGCAGGTACTCGGTCAGGCTTTGCTGCGAACGAAAGTTCGATGCCATCAGTGGCAGGTCGCGAATCACAAGGCCGGCGGCGTGGACACGCGACGATTCAACGTCTTCGGAGTTGATCCCGGTGTTACCAATATGCGGATACGTGAGCGTGACGATCTGACGGCTGTAACTCGGGTCAGTCAGGATTTCCTGATAACCGGTCATCGCCGTGTTGAAGACAACCTCGCCGATCGTGTGGCCGGCAGCGCCTATGGAAAAACCCTGAAAGATCGACCCGTCTGCAAGTGCGAGGATGGCTGGAACTGCGGGGCCAGAAAAGAATGGCGGCAAGGGGTAACTCCTGATGTGGTTACCGCCGCGCTGCATCGCGCCGGAGTGCCCGCGCGCGTCTTACCACGGCAAGGCGCGCGGAAAATGGCGTGGTCATTCAGGGGCGTAAAAGAGGTGTGCGCTACGGCGGAATAAAATGGGCTAAACCGCCGGATTATAGCCTACAAGGAGGCCGGGGCAAACCGGAAAAACACCGACGAGCAAGATTTTCTCGTCGGACCGGTCAACCCGACCGGACTAGTCGTCCAGTATTAGCCAAGCAGCGCGGCAATCCCTGCCTTGGCGACTTGCGCATCTTCCGATGACTTGACACCGGAAACACCGACTGCACCGAGGCATTGACCGTCAATCATGATCGGTACGCCGCCTTCGAGCATGCCTTCGAGCTTCGGTGCCGTAATGAACGACATGCGGCCATTGTTGATCATGTCTTCGTAGATCTTCGATTCGCGACGACCGAGTGCGGCGGTGCGCGCCTTGGCAGGAGCGATGTCGGCCGAAATCGGTGCCGTACCATCGAGACGCTGGAACGACAGCAGGTGACCACCGTCATCGACAATCGCAATGGCGACAGCCCAGTTGTTGGCGAGTGCTTCAGCTTCAGCAGCAGCAGCAATTTTTTTGACATCAACGAGGGACAATATTTGCTTGGATTGCATCACAACTCCGGAAGAAAAAAGAGCCCCGATTGTACGATAGTCAGGTCGGACAGATCAGATCGGAGAGGAATAACTTTTGACAGGTTTTGGTGATTCGGTTACCTTGGACTTTCGAAAAAAAACCGCGCCCAATTTTGACGACAATCAGCCCTCCCCGCCGAGTCATTCGCCATATCGTCGCCAGCGTTCTACTGGTCGTCGCCTGCGCTTCATCCACGACGGGCCTGGCGGCCGATATTTCCGAGCCACCAAAAAACATCGCCTTGGCCCGACTGCAAAACCTGAGCAACCGGGCGTCCGAAGTGGCAATGAGTGCGCTGGGCCTGATCGGTATCCGTTATCGCATGGGTGGCAACACCGCAGAAAGCGGACTCGATTGCAGCGGTCTGGTGCGACTGGTTTTTCAGGAAGCGTGGGGCGAGACCTTGCCGCGCACCTCCGAAGAGATCAGCCGGGTCGGCGAAAAAGTCGATAGTCACGACATGCAACCCGGCGACCTCGTGTTCTACAACACGCTGCGTCGCGGCTTCTCGCATGTCGGCATCTACCTTGGTGATAACAAGTTCATCCACTCTCCGTCTGCCGGCGGCCAGGTTCGGGTCGAAAGCATGGATCTCAGTTACTGGAAAAGTCGCTTCAATGGCGCACGCCGCATCAGCGATCCCGATCATCCCTGAACCTACGCTTCAACCATCATCAGGCCGCCTCACCTCCGACGCGGCTTTTTTATTGCTCGCGTTTTGCCCGGAGCTTTTCCCGCAGTTCGGGCAGCATCAACGTGGTGGCCTGTTCACCCGCCAGAATCGCCAGATTGCGACCGGCGAAATCATTGCCTTTCATGCTGCCCAATTTCGGCACGATCACGATATCGGCATCCTTGAGTTCAACCCGGTTGATGCTTTGCCCCATGATCGCAAAGGTCTGCAACACCACGTCCAGCGAACTCAGCGCGGCCTGCACATCCGGCTGGGTAGAAATATTGACTGCAATGACAAAATCTGCTCCCATCTCGCGTGCAAAGCGTACCGGCACCGGCGACACCAGACCGCCATCGACATACGCATGATCACCAATACGCACCGGCTGGAACACGCCCGGCACGGCCGACGAGGCACGCACGGCCAGCCCGGCATTACCTCTCCTGAACAGGATAGGCAAGCCGCTGTTGAGGTCGGCCGCGACCGCACCGAAAGGAATCCTGAATTTTTCAATCGGCTGGTTGCCCACCGACTTGTTGACGTAGTTTTGTAGCGCCTCGCCTTTGAAGACGCCACTGGCTTTGGCGAACAGCGGCACGCTCCAGTCCGACATCGCTGCCTCGTCCATCTCGAGCGCCATCTTTTGCAGCGCATAGCCGTTATTGCCAGCCGCATACAACGCACCGACCAGACTGCCGGCACTGGTGCCGACCACATAATCGGGGAAGATGCCCTGCGCCTCTAGCGCCTTGATGACACCGATGTGGGCAAAGCCACGCGCCGCGCCGCCGCCCAGCGCCAGGCCGATGCGCACCGAACGCTGCGGTTTGAGTTGAACAATCGACGTCACGGGAGGAGCTGGAACGGACAGACAACCACCCAGTAACAGAACGGTGGCCAACAGGGCAAGACGCGTCGACGAGTCGAAAAACATGGGATAGGCAAAGCCAAGATGTGAACAGGGGCCGATCATACTGCGAAAGCAGTCGGACAATTTCGATACGCAAACAATGTCACAATCTGTCGCTTCTTCACTCACCCGGAAATCCGACTATGGCACGCCTCCCCTACGCAGACCCAACCCATCCCGATATCGCAGAACAAGCCGCCCGGATCGCTGCCGAGCGCGGCGGTAGCGTCATCAACTTGTACAAGATGCTGCTGCAAAGTCCGCCGCTGGCAGATGGCTGGCGCCAGTTGCTCACGGCGATACGCCAGCAATGCATCTTGTCGGCACGCTATCGCGAGCTGGCCATCATGCGCATTGCGGTCCTCAACGAAGCCGATTATGAATTCGCCCAGCACGTGCCATTTGCATTAAAGGAGGGATACACCGAGGCACAACTCGCGGCCTTGAAAACCGCCGGCTACCGTGAACACTTCGACGCGCTGGACTTGCAAGTGCTCGACTATACCGATGCGATGACGACCACCATCCGCGTGCCGCAAGCCGTGTTCGATGCCGTCAAGGCCAACTTCAGCGATCGTGAAATGGTCGAGCTGACCGCAACCATCGCGGCCTACAACATGGTGTCGCGCTTTCTGGAAGCGCTGCAACTCGATCACGATCACTGAGCAATCAGTGTGGGCAGGGCCGCGTCCGGCAGTGCGTTATTGATCCACCGCGCTCGCCGGAAATCTGACCTTGAACAAACTCCCTTGCCCCGGCGTCGATTCGATCGCCAGCACGGCCGCATGGCGCAGCAACACATGCTTGACGATGGCCAGACCGAGCCCGGTCCCCTTGGTCTCGCGCGAACGACTTTTGTCGACCCGGTAGAACCGTTCGGTCAGACGCGAGATGTGTTCCGGCAGGATGCCGATGCCACTGTCTTGCACCGTAAAAACCGGACCGGTGACACCTTTTTTCCAACTGATCGCAATCGTGCCGCCGGCAGGCGTGTAACGCACCGCATTCGAAGCGAGGTTGCTGAAAGCGCTACGCAACTCGTCGGTGCTGCCGCGCACGTCCGGCCCGTCGATGGCGAGCGTGATGACGTGTTTGCCCGCCGATAGCGCCTCGACCTCCTGACGGATATGTTCCAGCAGACTATGGATATCGACGCGCTCGGGCCGCATCGGGAAGTCGACCGATTCGAGCCGTGTCAGCGTCAGCATGTCCTCGACCAGATTTTGCATGCGCTGCCCCTGTTCGGTCATCAGCGTCAGATGTGAGGTCCGGGTGCGGGCGTCGAGATTAGGCTGCATCAATGCAATCTCGAGGAAGCCGTTGATCACCGTCAGTGGCGTTCGCAATTCATGTGACGCATTGGCGATGAAGTCACGCCGCATCATTTCGATCCGATCCGTCTCGGTGGCATCATGCGTGACCAGAATCTGCCGTCGATTTTCGAACGGGATAATCTGCATGATCAGCTTGCGGTCTTTCAGTGCCAGCGTCAGCGGCTGCTCGTAGCGACCGAGAATGATGTAATCCATGAAGTCCGGATTACGGATCAGGTTGGTCACCCGCATGCCCTTGTCACGCTCGTTCTGCAAACCGAGATGCCGTTCGGCGGCCGGGTTGCACCACTCAAGAAACAGCACGTCATCCATGATCACGACACCATCCGGCAACAGCGTCATGGCCTGACGAAAACGCGCCAGCCATTCGGTCAGTTCGACCTGATGTTTTTCATCGCTGCGACGCAAGCGGTACAAGCGCGAGAAGACATCCGTCCACGAACCCCAGCCATCGGGCAGCTTGGCGCTGTCGGGATGATCGAGCCAGACATTGAGAAGCTGCAGGTAGCCTAGCTGGATGGCGAGGATCGCGCACAAGACAAGAATGCAGATGATTAACCCGGTAACAGGCCCAAAAAAATAGCCCAGCACGCCCGATATCAGGAACACGCCAGCTATCCGCAGCAATGCGGGCACCCAGAATAGCAACTGTGGATTCATGACCTGACTTTATTTTTCGGAAAGCATATAGCCTACGCTACGTACGGTGCGGATCAGATGTTCGGCTTCTTTCAGTGCCTTGCGCAGGCGCAGCACATGGACATCCACGGTACGTTCTTCGATGACCGCGTGGTCACCCCACACCTTGTCGAGCAGTTGGGTGCGACTGAAGACCCGGTCCGGGTGCGCCAGGAAAAATTTCAGCAACTTGAATTCGGCATGACCGATCTCGATTTTCTGATCGGACAGGCTCACGCTGCAACTGATCGGATCGAGCGTGACCGGACCGGCCTTCATCATGCTCTGTGCATGCTCGGGACTCTTGCGCCGCAATAGCGCCTTGATCCGCGCCGTCAGTTCGCGCGGTGAAAATGGCTTGGTGATGTAATCATCAGCACCATTGTCGAGACCGGCGATCTTGTCTTCTTCCATGGTCTTGGCCGTCAACATGATCACCGGAATTGCTTGCAACTGCCGATCACTGCGGATGCGCGACAGCAGTCGCAAGCCACTCTGGTCCGGCAACATCCAGTCGAGCAGGATCAGATGCGGCGTACGCCGCTGAATGTATTCCCATGCCTCGGCAGTCGTATTGACCGCCATTGTGTTCCAGCCGGCGTCGCGTAACGTGTAGCTGACCAGTTCAACAATGGAGGGTTCGTCTTCGACGATCAGGATGGTGGTTTTATCGACTGCCATGTGTTCTGCTTAATCGTCCAGTTTGGCTGAAGCCGCATAGTCGGTGTGACGGATATCCTTGCCTTCAACGATATAAATCACATACTCGGCGATGTTCTTGGCGTGGTCGCCGATACGCTCGATGGCCTTGGCGACCCACAAGGTATCGAGGGCCGATGAAATCGTGCGCGGGTCTTCCATCATGAACGTGATCAGGCTGCGCATGATCGAGCGGAATTCATGGTCGATCACCGCATCCTGCGCAATCAGGCGCAACGCCTGTTTGGCATCGAGACGGGCAAATGCATCGAGTGCATCATGCAGCATGTCGGCGGCGCTGGTCGCGATCACGCGGACAGTCTCGAAATGGTTGATCGACATCGTGCCGCGCTCATGCAGGTTGGCAGCAGTACGTGCAATTTTGCTGGCTTCATCGCCGATGCGTTCGAGGTCGGTAATGACCTTGACGGTCGCCATCACGGTACGCAAGTCATTGGCGGCAGGCTGGCGGCGCACGATCAACTGGCTACAGGTTTCGTCGAGCTGGACCTCGAGCTTGTTGACGTTTTCATCGGACTTGATCACGGCAAAGGACAGCGCAACATTACCGGTACGGAATGACACCATCGCATCGCGCAACTGGCTTTCGACCAGCCCGCCCATGAGCAGTACTTTCGACCGGATCGATTCGAGATCAAGGTCGTATTGTTTGGAAGAGTGTTCGCCTGTCATATAAAACTTTCCTGGTTGGTTCGCAAGGTGAATGTGAGTGAATCAGGACGGCTCAACCGAAGCGGCCAGTGATGTAATCCTGTGTTTCTTTTTTGGACGGGTTCATGAAAATCTGGTCGGTCTCGCCGTACTCGACCAATTCGCCTAGATACATATACGCGGTGAAGTCCGAGCAGCGCGCTGCCTGCTGCATGTTGTGCGTCACGATTGTGATGGTGTAATCGAGCTTGAGTTCGCTGATCAGCTCTTCAATCTTCGCAGTCGAAATCGGGTCGAGCGCCGAGGTCGGCTCATCAAGCAACAGCACGTCGGGCTTGACCGCCACGCCGCGCGCGATACACAGACGCTGCTGCTGTCCGCCGGACAGGCTCAGGCCACTCTTGTTGAGCTTGTCCTTGACCTCGACCCACAGTGCGGCCTTGTTCAGTGCCCATTCAACGCGCTCGTCCATCTCGCCTTTTGGCAGGTTCTCGTACAAGCGCACACCGAAAGCGATGTTGTCATAGATCGACATCGGAAACGGGGTCGGCTTCTGGAACACCATGCCGACCTTGGCGCGCAAGGCATTGACGTCCTGATCGGCGTCAAGGATATTCTTGCCTCGGTAATTGATCTGGCCTTCGGCACGCTGGCCGGGATACAGGTCATACATCCGGTTGAGCGTGCGCAGCAATGTCGATTTGCCGCAGCCGGACGGGCCGATGAAGGCCGTGACTTTTTTCTCGTGGATATTGAGATTGATATTTTTCAGGCCCTGGAAAGCACCGTAATAAAAGTTCAGGTCGGAGATCGCGATAATCGGCTTCTTGTCCGTAGGATGGGTATTGATCATGGAAGTCAGCTCTTGATTTTTTGATTGAAGACGGTACGCGACAAAATGTTCAGGCCCAGCACGGTGAACGTTACCAGCAACGCCCCACCCCATGCCAGCGAACGCCAGTTTTCATAAGGGCTCATCGCAAACTGATAAATCACCACTGGCAAATTGGCCATCGGTGCGTTCATGTCAGAACTGAAGAACTGGTTATTGAGCGCGGTGAACAGCAACGGTGCTGTCTCGCCGGAAATGCGCGCCAAAGCCAGCAATGCGCCCGTCATCACACCAGCCCTGACCGCACGCAAGCGGACGAAAGTCGCGACTTTCCAGCGCGGTGCACCGAGTGCAAATGCGGCTTCAAGCAGGCTGTTTGGCACCAGCTTGAGCATGTTGTCGGTAGTGCGGACAATCACCGGCACCGCGATCAGCGAGATCGCAAACGTTCCTGCCCAGCCAGAAAAATGCCGCACGTTGGCGACATAAATCGCGTAAATGAATAGACCGATCACGATGGACGGTGCCGACAGCATGATGTCGGTAACGAAGCGCGTGACCTGCGCAAACCAGCTGCGATCGCCGTACTCGGACAAATAGATACCGGCCAGTATGCCAATCGGGGTACTGATCAGGGTCGCGATACCGACCATCAACAGGCTACCGACAATCGGATTCATCAAGCCACCGCCGTCGCTGCCTGGTGCCGGTGTCGTCTCCGTGAACATCGACATGCTCACTGCACCAAAACCCTTGACGATCAGCGTAAATAAAATCCACATCAGGAAAAACAAGCCAATCGCCATGGCCAGGAAAGACAAGGTGATGCCGATGCGATGCATCCACAGCCGTTTGCGATAAATCGGATTCATTGGGCTATTCATTATTTGGTCCCTTCCTTGCGTTCCATACTTGCCAGCATGACTTTGGCCGCACCCAATACGATGAACGTGATCGCGAACAGGATCAGGCCAAGCGCGTACAGCGACGACACATGCAATTCCGACTGGGCTTCGGCAAACTCGTTGGCCAGAGTCGATGCGATACTGTTACCGGCGGCGAACAGGGACCACGACAGCTTATGGGCGTTGCCGATGACAAACGTTACTGCCAGCGTTTCACCGAGTGCGCGTCCGAGACCCAGCATCACGCCGCCCACGACACCAGCCTTGGTGTAAGGAAGCACCACTTTGCGCACGACTTCCCACTTGGTACAACCAAGCGCGTAGGCCGACTCTTTCAGGACTTCCGGCACCACTTCGAAGACGTCGCGCATGACCGAAGCAATGAACGGGATGATCATCACTGCCAGGATCAGCCCGGCGGTGAGAATACCAATCCCCATCTGCGGACCGCTAAACAACACGCCAATCACTGGCAACGTGCCTAGGGTGGAAGCCAAAGCAGGCTGTACATAGTCAGCGAACAGTGGCGCAAAAATAAACAGACCCCACATGCCGTAGATGATGCTTGGCACGCCGGCCAGCAACTCGACCGCAGAACCAAGCGGACTGCGCAACCACGACGGGCAGATTTCAGTCAGGAACAACGCAATCCCGAAGCTGATCGGGAAGGCAATCATTAGTGCGATGAAGGAAGTCGACAAGGTGCCAACGATGGCAATCAATGCGCCATATTTATCATTGACCGGGTCCCACTCGACGGTGGTGATGAAGCCCAGTCCAAATTCGTGAAATGCAGGCCAGGCACCGATGGCCAGCGACCCGATAATACCGGCCAGCACCGCTAACACGCTAAATGCAAAGCCAAACGTAATCTTGTGAAACAGGTAGTCCTGCCAACGCTGCTTGCGCATTGTCGACGACATTTTCTTGGCGTCGAGTGCCGCTGATGCTGCACTCTGTTCCGGTTCGGTAACCGGCAAGGGCAGAGATGGATTGTGTGCGCTCATGGATGCAGTATTCAATATGCACTGCTCCCGGCAGGTAAATATACCAACCGGGAGCAGCACTTGTTATACAAAAGTCAGTTGGCGATTACCAGATTGCCTTGCCTGATGCATCTTTAATTGCCGTTTTCCAGGACTCTTCCACCAACTTCACGACCGTTGCAGGCATCGCGACGTAGTCAAGTTCGGAAGCCATTTCGCCACCGTTCTTGTAAGCCCAGTCAAAGAATTTCAGTACTTCGGCACCCTTGGCAGCATCGGCCTGGGCTTTGTACATCAGGATGAACGAGGCACCCGTGATCGGCCAGCTAGCTTTGCCAGCCTGATTGGTCAGCAAGACGGCGAAACCCGGCGTCTTGGACCACTCGGCACCAGCAGCAGCAGCCTTGAAGGTATCGTCGTCAGGTTGCACGAACTGACCATCCTTGTTTTTCAGACCGGTGTGGGACATCTTGTTTTTCTTGGCGTAGGCGTACTCGACATAACCAATCGAGTTCTTGATACGCTGAACGTTAGCGGCGACGCCTTCGTTACCCTTGCCGCCCACACCGACTGGCCATTTGACCGCAGTACCGGCACCAACAGCAGTCTTCCAGTCAGCGTTGACTTTCGTCAGGTAATCGGTGAACAGGAACGACGTACCCGAACCATCGGCACGGTGAACGACGGTGATCTCTGCATCCGGCAATTTCACGCCAGGGTTCAGCGAGGTGATTTCAGCTGCATTCCACTTGGTGATCTTGCCCATGTAAATACCCGCCAGCACATCACCGGTCAGTTTCATTTGACCAGGTGCGACGCCTTCAAGATTAACGATTGGGACGACACCGCCCATGATGACCGGGAACTGCACCAGACCGGCTTCATCGAGTTCGGCTGCAGTCAACGGCATATCGGAAGCACCGAAGTCGACCGTCTTGGCCTTGATCTGCTTGATACCACCACCGGAGCCGATGGACTGGTAGTTCAAGCCATTGCCAGTCATCTTTTTGTAAGACTCAGCCCACTTGGAATAGATTGGATAGGGGAACGTTGCGCCAGCGCCGGTCATATCGACGGCGACTGCGCTCGACATAACCATTGCTGTGCCAGCGGCAAGCAACAATGACTTGATAATTTTGTTCAATTGCATGGATGGCTCCTTGGATTGGCATCAGTTGACCCGCCGAACTTTAACCATCAAATATGACAGGTTTATGACCATATGGAAAAAGCATGTCACACAAAATTTGTGTAGGGTAAGCTTGCGTCATTAACTTGTCATGCGGCCTACTTATACTCGCGCCCATCATAAGAGCACCCTTATTTATAAAAAATGATCTCACCACCCAAGCCAGAATCCAAAACCACTGACACCAACACAGCTCCGGTAACGCCGCCCGTCATCGCGACCGGCCCGCTGATGCTGAACCGGGAATTGTCCCAGCTGGCTTTTAACCGACGCGTACTGGCGCAGGCCGAAGACAAAAACGTGCCGCTGCTTGAACGACTGCGCTACCTGTGCATTGCCAGTAGCAATCTGGATGAATTTTTTGAGGTGCGCATTGCCAGCCTGCTGGCCAAGAGCCGACTGGATGGCGACATCAAGGAACCGGCTGCGCTGAGTGCCGCGCTGGAGCTGACCAGCGCCGAATGCCATGCCATCGTCGAGCGCCAGTACCATGTTCTTAACAACAGCGTCTTGCCGGAATTGTCGGCGCAGGGTATCCACTTGCTACGGGATCAGGATCGCAATGAAGCCCAGCGTGCCTGGGTCAAAGCCTATTTCGACCGCGAGGTGCGCCCGCTGCTGACACCGATCGGACTGGATCCGGCCCACCCTTTCCCGCAGGTGGTCAACAAGAGTCTCAACTTCATTGTCGAACTGTCCGGCAAGGATGCGTTCGGTCGCGGCACTGCGATTGCGATCCTGCGCGCGCCGCGCGTATTGCCACGGGTGATCCGCTTGCCCGATGAATTGTCGACCAACGGCGGCGTGTCGTTCTGCCTGCTGTCGTCGGTGATCCATGCGCACATTACCGACCTGTTCACCGGTCGGCAAGTCATCGCGTATTCACAGTTCCGCGTCACACGCGACAGTGACTTGTGGGTCGACGAAGACGAAGTCAAGAACTTGCGTCAGGCCTTGCAGGGCGAGTTGCAGGTACGTCAGTTCGGCGTTGCGGTGCGACTCGAAGTGGCGAAAAATTGTCCTGATCATCTGGCCCAGCTACTGCTCGACCAGTTCATGATTTC
>CANFED010000013.1 GCA_947445995.1 Oxalobacteraceae bacterium
CAACCGCGTGCTGACGATTGCCTACTTTGACCGTCTTGGCGTGCCTCGACTCTCATGACCTCAACTACTCGAACCGCCCGGTGCGGACCCGCATGCCGGGTGGTGTGGCAGGGGATCGGCCAGTTATACTGGCCGCCCCTATGCCGATACAATTCTGAAAGGCTTGAAAATAACTTCACTATCAACTTAGCTGATTTTTAAGCGTCCAGCCATCTGTGTGCGTCAACTCACGCAATCTTTCTCTTGATCTAATAACGCGACACTCGTAAGCGTCTCATGAGTCACGTCTAGGCTACTTTTGCTTCCTAATAAAAACGGAATGTAGACTGTTCAATTCACAATCCGGACACAAGACGACGTCGTCGCAAGGATGTAATGGTGTACGCCGAATTAATTTTAGCGAAGACCCTAACCATCTACATCATGAAAATACGACGCCCACCCCAGATACCCAGCCAACGTGCGAGTCAGTTTCAGGCAATCAGAAAACGTATTGTGTGGGCCATCATGGCGAGCAACCTTCGCGTCGTTAAACGCTTGATGGATATTTTCGTGGTGCTTCCGGGTTTGGTCTTGTTGTCACCCCTGTTTTTGATAGTGGCCCTATGCATCACTTTGCACGACGGTGGGCCTGTGCTTTATTGGCAAAAACGCGTAGGGCGTCGCGGGCGCGAGTTTGCGTTTCCAAAATTTCGCTCCATGAGTATGGACTCCGATGTAGAGCTGGCTAAAATTGCCTCCAAAAATCAACATGGCGCCAATGGTGTCACTTTTAAAATGAAGGACGATCCCCGTACTACTCCCTGCGGTCGTTTGATTCGTCGCTTCAGCATCGACGAGTTGCCACAATTGTGGTGCGTGCTGACTGGCGATATGACTTTGGTAGGGCCACGCCCCCCCTTGATATCCGAAGTTGCCAGATATAGCTTGAGAGACCGCGCGCGCTTGAGCGTCGTACCGGGACTAACTTGTATCTGGCAGGTCAGCGGCCGGTCTGAAATTCCTTTTGACCAGCAGGTTGAAATGGATATTGATTACATCCATCAGCACTCCCTGTGGACAGATATCAAGGTTCTGTTCAAAACTATTCCTGCGGTGCTTTTTGGCCGCGGAGCCTATTAATTCCAGTCAGTTCAATTATCAACTCAGCTCGCCATGCAGAACTCACTCTGTTCCCCGGCTAACCGCGTCCGCGTAGTACTTTTCCTGACACACCCTTGTCCGGGTGATGTACCGGGCGCGGATCATCCGCTGGCGTGTCTCCTCCCATTGGGTACGGCAAGTTTTGTTGAGCGCGTCATGGATAGTTGCGCGTTGTCCGGTGTACAACAGATTGATGTGGTGGTCAGTGAACACCCAGAAATCCTGCGTCTTGTCTTACAAGACGGTACACCTTGGGGCATACGGATCAACTGGCATCACGCCAAAGCGACTGCCCATCCTTACAGTGTGTTGCAAGGAATGTCCGCAGGCCTGACGGGGCGCATTGTCATCGGCCATGCACACCATTGGGTGAGCAGCCGTATCGTATGCGAAATGTTGCACACCAATGGCGTGGCACTCGTAGGTGATGATTCGGCCTGGACCGGCTGGTTCAGTACGGACTTTGATGAGTTCTGTGCACTTGGTCCGCACGCAGATTACGATTCGCTAGATGCACAGGTCCGCTGTATGGAAGATGCCCGACGCGTACCAGTCATGCCAGCTGAATATGGAAAATGTCTCTGTGCTTCCGATTTGCTAGCTGCTCAGCGCTACGCGCTAGACGGTAGCCAGGAAGCCGCCATCCCGCCCCATTGGCTATCCAGACCGTGGGGAGCAGCCAGCCCGGATGCGGTCATTCATGCGGATGCCCGGATTATTGGTCCGGTACTGATAGGGCCAGGCAGCGTGATCGAAGCCGGTACCGAATTAGGACCAGGAACAGTTCTGACACGCGATATTTTTTTAGCCCGTGGTGCATGCGTGCGGGACTCTGTGGTGATGGCCAATACTTATGTGGGAGGCCAGGTCACACTAGAAAATGTACTTGCACAAGGCAATTCCATTCAAAGCCTGAAATGGTCTTTGCGTACGGTGCTGAATCTGGATGACGCCATCATGGTGCCGTTATATGACCGTACTAATTGCAGTACGCCCTGGATATCGCGTGCAATTGCTGTATTGGCTGTTGTCGTGCTAAGTCCTTTGATGTTGCCGGCCTTATTGCTGCAACGTGCAGATAAAGGGCATGCACTGTGGCGCAAGGTGGCTGTGGTGCAGTCACGTTTTCGGAATCAAGAGGAGCTGCTTTGGGTGCAGGTTCGCATCACACACAGTGAACGGGCAACGGATCGATCTGTGGCTTACTTTGGGTCTCTGTTGGATATTGTGCAAGGACGGCGTTGCTGGTTCGGACTGCGCCCACGGCAGCAAGCTGAGTGGAATGCGTTGGGGCGTGATTGGCAGGACCTGTTTAGCCGCACCGCTATCGGGCTGTTCCATGCACCAGCATTGAAAGAAACCGGTGGCGATTTTCACGACGAAGCCTATGCCGTAGCCGACGCTTTCATGGCAGCACAGTCCACCATGACCGAGCGTATCAAAATTTTATGCTCATACAGGTGGCGGAGCCTATGGCATTACTGTCATCAATAACGGCATGCGACACAACGAAGGTCGTGCCGAACACCAAAGCACATGTTCTTCTTTCATCCTACTTGACGAGCGACCAGTGCAACCGCAAACCACACCGCAACAAAGGACAATCCCTGAATCCGCACCAGAGCCGATTACGCATCTAGATTACGCATACTGGATTAGTGCAACACCGCTTCAGTCCGTCCCTGTTGTCACCACTTTGCTCAAGCATGGCGTGTTTCTACAGACGCTGACATCGATCGAGGCATTGGTTTTTTTGCTTGAAACCGATGCCTCTGCCGGCCTGCTTGTAGTGGATCTGGCGACTGCCATCAGCGCGCCGCTGCGCGATGTAGATACGGGCATCCATGGTGTCCGCCTGAAAGCCATGACGATAATCGTGCTCGCTGACGATCCCACCGAAGAAGAGATGCGGGCCTGCTTGCGCGCGGGGGCGGTCGATATGTTTCCGACCCAGTTCGTCATGCGTTACCTGGAGTTGATCTGCAAAAACTACTTCAATGACCAAGGTGAATCTATCGGAGACGATAAACAAAAAGTTTCGGCAATTGGCAGCGAACGTTCCATGGCGCGTGCAGAAATAGACATCCAATTTTACGGCACCTTGATACGTGATTTTTTTGATGAATTGCCCGAAAGAAAAAAGAAAATACAGGAAGATTGGGACCTGAATCTTCAGCGAACAAAGCAGCATATTCACTCGCTCAAAGGCCTCGCGATGACCTTTGAAATCCACCGATTAGCAAAAGCGGCCGTGCGAACCGAAGCTGCCATAAGGGAGAATTCGCTGAATGCGGTATTGCTTTTGCAATTGGAGGCTGAAATACAGTCTGCCGGTTTCCAGATTCTGCGTTGGCTGCAGTTGCACGACTTCGTCGCGAAGGAGTCTGTATGAAGACATTGGTGACCGACCCGTTGGTCGAAGGCATCCTTCGTATCTTGCTGATAGACGATGAGCCTATAGCCCGACGCATATTGAGCCAGCCATTGGCCGAGATGGGCTATCACATCACGATGGCGGTGAGCGGTAACGACGCTATTCAAATCCTGGAAAATCATGATTTCGACCTGGTTCTGCTGGATATTGGCATGCAGGATGGCGATGGCTATATCGTTCTGGAAGCGCTACGCCGTCGCGAAGCGATGCGTTGGGTGCCTGTCATCATGACCTCAGGTGACAAATCCGAGACGCAAATCATACGTGCGTTGGAGTTGGGCGCAGATGACTACATGATCAAGCCGATCAACCTCGGGTTTTTGCGCTTCAAGATGCGCAATTTTCAACGCGTGATTTCGCTACAGAACATGAATCGCACGCTGCTCAATCGCGTTCGACAAAAGCGTCAGTTGCTGGAGGACCGGATCGCCATAGAGTTCGAGTACAGCACACGTATCCAGAAAACCCTGTTGTTCGGCACGATCCCGGTGGCGCCCGGAGGTGTGTTCACTTCGGCGCGAGCGCAAGCGGCACAGGGTATCAATGGTGATTTCATAGAAATCATTTCGGTATACCCGGACTCCGTAGACATCCTCGTCGGTGATGTCATGGGGAAGGGGCCTCTGGCCGCAATTCTGGGCGCTGATGTCAAGCTACAGGTACAGCGACAGATTTCAACTCATCTGACTACCAGCAACGCGAAGCGTTTTTCGGTTGGCGAGATCGTCAATGCCATTCATGGCACGCTCACGCCCAAGCTTATCGAGCTGGAAAGTTTCGTCACTTTTCTCTATGCCCGTCTGGACAAGGCTGCCGGCAAGCTCACGGTTGTCTGTTGCGGACACCCGCCCCTGATCATTCTCAATGACGGCCACACCCGTTTATTCGGCTCTCCCAACCTGCCACTGGGCGTACTCGTTGATGAAGAATACGTGGAACAGCAATGTGATATTTCTGCCAGTGCCTCTGTGATCTGCTATTCCGATGGCCTGTCAGATGCTAAGAACGCACAGGGCGAGGCCTACGGCGAAGATCGTCTGGTGAAAGAACTGGCACCGTACCACCAGTCCCCATGGGGCGCCAACGCGTTGGTAGAAACAGTGTACGCCTCGGTACTCAGGTTTATTGGAGACCAGGCTCTGACCGATGACCTGACTTTGGTAGTGGCTACCGTGCCGGATACGGGTGCTACACCCCATCGCTTGCGATTGGCCCGAAAAATTTCCCAGATAACCGAATTGCGTAGTTTTATAAGTAACTTTGCGAGAGAGCAAGAGTTACCCGGCGACCTCGCCGACAAAATCACGCTGGTGGCAGTCGAAGCATTTACGAATACGGTATTCCACTCCGGTAGCGAGATCACGAATTCGATGATCGAAGTGCAGATCAGGCACCACGAGGGCTCTGTTTGGCTGCAGTTGGAAATGTTGGGACAGTACTTCAATCCGGTGCGTGACACCCTGCCGCTGGAGGAACCGTTTGATCTCAACCGTGAGGGCGGGTTTGGCTTGCACATAATTAACTCGCTGGTAGACACCCTCAACTACTCGCACGCTGCGGGGGTCAACTGCATGAAATTCAGTTTCCTCGATTCTACTGAATGACAGTTTATGTAGTTTTCCTGGCCTTGTTCGTGGCCGCTTACCATGTTGACCGCCATGGACTCGAGGCGGTGTTCCTGAAGGTCTGGATTCCAATATTTTTGTGTATTCCATTCGTATTCACAGCGCATATTCCCATGGTGCCAATCCGCACCTTCTCGCAGGCCGCTATTGTCCCTATTTTGTATGTACTGTTCAAGGAAAAGTGGCATCTCATCCGGTTAGGGCGTCTGGAACTGCTATTGGCCATTTACGTGATGGTACGCGTGGGTGCCGACTTCAATAGCCGCGGCTACAAGGATGCGCAGAATTACGCCTTTTACATGCTGAGTTGCCTGATCGGACCCTATCTGATGGGTTGCTACATCATTAACAGTCGACGCATGGACATCAAGACGTGCAAAGCGTTTGTTCTCATCTTTCTGATTTTTTTTCCGTTGTTCCTCTACGAGGCAAAATTCTGGGTCAGCCCGATCTTCAGGCTGATGTCGCCGCTGTTTCCGGATGCCTCGAGTGGCCTATCGATACGCTTCGGTCTTGCCCGCACGGCGGGGACTTTTGAACACCCGATACTGGCCTGCATCATGGTTGTTGCGATTTACCGGCTGCATCGCTGGCTCGTCTGGACGAATGCGTGGAAAACAGAACAGGAGGGATGGCTGGGGAAAATTCAAAGGTGGTGCAAACCGTTACCGTTCACGTTTGAATCGCAGATAGCCATCGTGCTGACCATCATGGCGCTAATGACCATTTCGCGCGGACCCTGGATCGGTGGAGTTGCCGCTGCCATCCTGGTGGGGGCGGGCAATCTGAAAAACCGCAAGCGTGCTCTGGTCATTGTCTTTCTGGTATTTGTCGTTGGCGGCATTGCCGGCAAGTTCGCATTGGACGCGTACATCTCTTCCGGCGAGGGGAGGGTGATTACCCAGGAAGCCCAGACAATGCTGTATCGCAAAGTCATGGTGGAGCGCTATACCGAATATCTGGTCGAGAAAATGTGGACGGGTTGGGGGCTGACTACGGTACCGACAATCAAGGGTATGGAGTCCATCGATAACGCCTTTTTCCTGATGGCGTTGCAGCACGGAGTACTGGCACCGCTGATTTTCGCCATCATGTTTATTTATGCCATTGTTTCTCAGATCAGTTTCGGTTTGACGTCGCGTCAGGACGAGGCGCCCTTGGGATTCACTTTTGCCGGCATCTATTTGATGTGCTTCGTCGCTTTTGCCACGGTTTATATGGGTGCACAAACCGAACCCTTGCTATTTTTATTATTAGGCTGGGGCGAGGGCATCAAGGCGCGCAAGGCCGATTCCAATAGCCTGAGTGCCGCTGAAGTCGCAACGTCCATGCATGGTTTCCGACGGGTGCTGGTCTAATCAATGGAGGCCTCGATGAACGCACTTTTAGCGGTACATTCTGGTGCTGGCGCCTTACGACACAGGTTTGTTGGTATCCAATGCACCCACTTAGCGCCGTAATCGTTGCCGCCACTGCTGTAGCCTGAGTCGCAGCAATACCCAGCGCAGCGACCAGTGCGAACGGTCCATGAAATTGCTGAAACTACCGCCGGTGATCGTCTCCACCAGTTGCGTACGGATGGACTCGCCGCCACTTTCAACCGGTACCCGGTTGACAATCAGTCCCAGCGCGTCCGGGTCCATGCGTTCAAGTTGCACCCTTGCGCGTACCACGTCTGCTTTTGTCATTACTTCGGCTTCGACGACTAAAAAAACCTGACCGATGACATCGATGAGTAATTCGGCATCCGCCGACGGTAGCAGCGGCGGTAAGTCGATCAGCACCATGTCGAATTGCTCGCGCCAAGTCTCCAGTGCCGACTTGAATACGTTCAGCCGCTTGATACCGCTGTCAGTCGACAGCCCATAGGGCACTACATTAATTTGCATATCGAAATGCCGTTGTGACGTAATGGCGGCCTGCGCCGTAATTTTTCCGAGCATCACGTCGGTCAGGCCGAGTGCATCGGATTCGAGCGCAGAAGTGCTGGTAAGCGAGTCGGCATTAATCACCAGTGTGCGTGAGCCCAGCTCAACAAGGGTGCGGGCCAATTCCAGAATTGTCGAGGTGGTGCCGCCACCCACCTTGACGGAAGTGAAGCTGTAGACATTGCGCGCACCCCGTGCCTGATTCCGGCGCAGCATCGAGGATAAACGACGTAACTGCTCACGCATCAGGATGCCGGTAGCGGCATCGCAGTGATTTACCAGCCAGGCAGCGCAGGGTATGCGCATCGCTTTCTCGGCATCGCCTACGGTGATGACACGCTTGTCCAGAAAGTCCATGGCGAGAGGAATGAGCAGCATCAACGCCATGCTGGCAAACAGCAGACCCAGAAGAACCTTTATCTTGCCGATTCCTTGCGGCGTGATGGCGGGTAGCGCTGGTGTAATCAGGCGAGTAAAACCGAAGGCGCTGCTTTCCGTATCCAGATAGTTGGTGCGCGTGCGCATCTCGGCGAGTTCCTGCTCGCGCATTTTGATCTCACTGCTGAAGCGCATTGCTTCGCGAAATTTGCTGGAAAATTGCGAGGCCTGATCCTGAAGCTGGCTAACGTGCTCGCTGAGTTCCTTCTCGATTTGCCGGGTTTGCTCTAGCGTGGCGACAAAGCGTGAGCGGGTATTGCCCAGTGTTGATTTATCAAAGTCGGACTCGGAGCGTTGCAGGCGGGTATTGAGATCGACCATTTCATCCAGTGCGGGCTTCCTGGCTGGATGCCCGTCCTGTAAGCCACTGACAATACGAGTCAGTTCTTCATTGCGTTTGATGATTTCGTTGCGCATGGCCTGCAGGCCATTGTCTTGTAAACGCATTTCCAGAACCGAACGTCCGGATGTGGCAGGGACTTCCTTTTGATGCTCGAACGCTACCAAGGTGGCTTGCGCGCGGCTACGTTCCAGTGACGCTTGTGCCAGCTTTTCGCGCGCCTGGGCCAGGATAACGTCAAACGGATTGGTCGTTGCCTCACCAAAGGTGGTGAGGCTCAGGAAAGAGGCCAGTTCGGCTCGCTGCAACTCCATGGCGATGATTTCTTGCCGCACCACGGTGGCTCTTTCGGACAGTATGTGGCCGCGCTGGCCTGATCCGTAGATCTGCTCGAGGCGTGTCGTTTCTAGAAAAGAGTCGACGACTGCGTTGATGATGTCGTGCAGATTTTTCTTTTTATCGGAATGCATCCCGGCGCGCACCATGTAAGTGTCTGGAATGGCAATAACGTAGATCGTGCGCTGCAGTCTCTCTATGCACTTGCGTGTGTTTTCGGATGGCAACATGGGATTGATGCCCTTGGCTGACAGCGCAGTCAAGGCTCTTTCCAGTACGTCATAACGAAGCAGCGAGCGCGACAGATGGTTGACGAATTCACGATACTGGGAGTTGGATTGCAACTCCAGATCCTTGTCAGCAGACATTGTCTTTTGGTAGGACGGGGACACCTGAAACACAGCCTCTGCGTTGTAGCTGCTTTTGACCAACAACAGAGCAAGCGGAATGCCGATAAGCAGCATTGCAAGAGCGACAACAATACCAATTCTCCGATGGCGCTGCCAGGCGACGACTGGGCGCAGACTGCGCGCGGGAACCGCTATGAATTCGGGACTTGGCATCGGGTACCTCAACTCTTGCGGGTAGTCCGGGTCCAGCCTGATTTGCGGTTCAGGAAAAAGGCGACATACACCGGCAGTTTCCAGACTGCGTATAGAGGAACGGTCATTAACTCGGACCAGCTCAGCAGGTGTCTGGCGTGACGCAGCCAGGCCAGCAAAATGGCCATTGCCAGTGCGACCGCCGAGGATAGGGAAACCAGTGCGGCCGTTCCAAGTGCGGCGCTAAAGTAGCAGCCTAAGGAAAACAGCGGCAGGCTGATGGCCACGCACAGAAAATACAGTGCAAGAGGCGGAATCATCAGGTCCATCGCCAGCACCAGAGTGGCCGCGCTCGGGCGGCGCACAAAGGCGACTAGCAGGCGCGGGAGTTCCTGTGCCAGTGTCTGCAGGTGGCCATGTTCCCAGCGTGTTTTTTGTGTACGCGCAATGGTCGTATCGATCGGAAATTCACTGGTGATGTGCGCTTGCGCCAGGAACTGCGTGGGTCGCCCGGCAATGGCCAGGTCCACGCCTAACTTCATGTCTTCGGCAAGATGGCCCGTAGCCAGTCGCGCTGTCGCCGCCAGATCCCAGGGCAAGGCCATGCCGGTGCCCATCAGATGACAGGCGCGGCCGAGGCGAAAGCTGCCCATTGGGCGCACCTGGTTCTTCACCAGCCAGGCGAATGCCAGCATGCGTATGCGCAAGCCTGCGCCGGGCGGTGCCACCATCAGGTCCAGCATCTGCACCGGACAGTGTGTTTGCACGCATTTCTGTGCAATGGCATGGATGCCGCCGACGCTGACACAGCAATCTGCATCCACCACCACGACGACATCTGGTGCGTCGGCGCGCAAGGCGTCGATGCCGAAAGCCAGGGCATGCCCTTTACCGCGCAGGCTGGCGTGCTGGCGTTCCAGCACCTCGACACCACAGGCGCTTGCCACGCTGGCCGTGTCGTCCTGGCAGTTATCGGCAATCACCAGCAGACGGTCGTTCGGCCCGAGTTGGGCCAGCAGGCAGCGCAGGGTGGGTACGATATGAACCGATTCATCGTGGGCCGGTACCAGAATTGCAATACGCACTGCCGTGCTGGCGCCAACCGTTGTCGCAGGCGTGAGCACCCGCTTGCCTGCAGCTAGCGTCAGCAGCAGCAGGCTCCAGGCCGGGATCGCCAGCACGATGGCCAGAGTGCAAGCAAGGACGCTGGCGAGCGGTGGGATGGTGCTGCCGAAAAATTCCATGGTCTTCCTTGTTGTGGAAAGCGTCCGACGGGACGCAGTGAACCGATGGAAAAAGGGTATGTGGGCGGGCCATCTCAAGTGTGTTCGAAATGTAAATTCAGGCTTTGCGGAGGATGTACCGCGACTTCAGCAACCTGATTTACGTGGCTTGATGACCGCTGGCACGCCGACGGCAAGGCTATTGGCCGGCACATCGGTAATGACCACGGCATTGGCGCCGATGAGCACGTTGTCACCGATGCGGATGTTTCCCAGTACCTTGGCACCGGCGCCGATGTCTACGTTGTCGCCAAATTGAGGGGCGCACGGTTCGCTGACCCGGGACAGACCAATGACGACACCGTTGCGGATGCGGCAGTTGTCCCCGAAGCGGGCAAAGCCGCTGACCACAATGCCGCCTGAGTGCTCGATGATAAAGCCCTTGCCCAAAGGAACTTCGCAAGGCAGCTCGATGCCGGTAATGATCTGGATGAATTTGAAAAGTAGCTTGTATAGCAGCGACAGGGGTTTGCGTAACAGGGCAGGGCGTACGCCATAGCGCCAGCGCCCGAAACGGTAGACAAGCAGTGCCCAGAAACCCTGCGCCCCCCAGTTGCCGCCGTGTGCCGTCAGATCGGCGCGGATGTGTTCAAACATGACCGTAACTCCGAAGCAACTCCAGGCCAGTGCCCATGGCGACCAGTCCCAGAGACACGTACTCCACCCAGGACGCTACGCTGTGGCCTGACAGGATCGCGTTGAGCGCCAGATCGGTATGGTGAAACGACACATAGCGCAGCAGATATAGCGACAGGGTGCCGCCGGCACCCGTGAGAATCATGTTGCGCAGAACCGAAGCGCGGCAGGCCATGCAGGACTGCGTGCGCAGGTGTTGCTGCCACGCCGCCCATGCCAGCAAGACCAGAGTCAGCAAGGCCGCCAACTGAAACAGGCGGCGTTGCTCGTATAAATGCTGTTCACGAAAAAACTTGCGCGCCCATTGCACCCACAGCACGTCGCCCCGCACCAGAGCGCTCGCTGCGATCAGAAGGTAAAGCGGACAGAGGCCAAGCCATAGCTGGTGTACGCGGGGAGAAGTGCGCAGGGTCAGGTTTCGGGATGTGCTCAGGACGGCGCACACCATCGCTGCCAGCCCATAGGCCAGAGGTCTGGGCCAATCGCTCAGGTCGTCCCAGCTTTCGGCGGCGAAAAAAAGCTGCAGCGAGTCGTTCAAGTGGTGCCCTTTTTTGGCTGTGCACTGCCCATCAGATAGTTACTGCAGGTACGCGAGCGGGCAAGCAGAAGTTGCAGGCCGATTGGTGCCATTACACCGATCGGCACGCTGACAAGTAATACGAGCAAGGGCGTCCGCAGTTCGATCGCATGCAGCGCCATCCGTGTGGCTGAGGTAAAAAAGACGTGAAACAAATAGATGGCAAATGAATAGTTACCGATGCTTGCCAGCAGACGGTTGCGCCAGCCCAGCGACCAAAATCCCGAGGCAAGCAGCAAGCCGGCTACCAGCATGGGGGCCGAAAAGCGTTCCAGTTCCGACTCTTGCGCCATCAGCCAGGCTACGACAGTGGCGCCCAGTGCGATGCGCAGCAGGCCAAACCCGGGTTGTTGCTGGTTCGCGTCCCATTGAAGACGGGTCATGCCCAGGCCGAGTAAAAAGTAGGGCAGCAAATAGGTAGTTCCGAGTACGCTGAACCAGATGAAACCCGGATGTGCCAGATACACCAGCACGCTCGGAACAAAATAGCCACACCAACTGCGCATGCTGATGACTGGTGACACGGATTCCGCCAGCGCCATCAAGCAAAAAATCAAAAACAGCGATTCGAGAAACCAGAAATGCGCCACCGGCACGATGTGCATCAGATGCAGGTCGTCAATGTGGTAATTACTCTCTGGCGTGAGGTACTGCACAAGCCCGAAGGTCGTGCCCACGGTCAGCATGGGCCACAACAGACGCGCAGCCTTGTTACGCACCAGGCTCCAGTCGCGCCTCTTGCTAACGCCATACATGGCACCGGCAAGCAGGCCGAACATCGGCATGCGCAGTGCCATCAATGCCTCAGTCAGCTGGCGCAACCACCCTTCGTGGATGTGCAGGCCCTGGTCCCTGGTGATCCCGACCACATGGAAGACCACTAGCAGCAGGCAGGCCAGGCCGCGCAGGGTCTGTACCGCAGACTTATTCAATCAATCACCAGATGCTGCACGCAGGACAGCTGCAGGTAACGGCGAATGAAAGGGGGCGTTTCGGTCAGGCGCAGACTCAGTTGGCGCATAGTCAAAGACTGTTCGAGAAGCAGAAGCAGGCCGACAAAAGCACTATCAATGCTGAGCACTTGCGCCATGTTCAGCACGGCACTGTCGTGGCTCTGCTCGATTCTGGTGAAGATATCGCGTACCGGTTGCAGATTGCTCGCCGTCCAGGCACCTTGAAAATAGATCAAGCTCTGACTTCCCTGACGCGTGTACGCTGTCGAAGCGTTGCGCAGATCCTCTATCTGAGGCTTCTGACGTGCCTGGTGCAGGGCCAGTGGAAGTACGCGTATGGCCAGCACACGCAGAAAGGATAGGCCGTCATTCACATAGCGTCGTATCAGAGTGCGTTCTTCTTTGGCGCGCCATAGCCATTCCAGACCTGTGCGCTGCATCCAGCGTGGCGCTCGCTGGACGCTGCCAGCAACAAAATTGATAACCGCACCTAAATGTCCGATGACCGGTGCAGTAATGTGCTGGCGATTACGGCAAATCCAGTCCTGACCTTTGGCTGCGCCGAGTGACACCACCACCATATCCGAGTCACTTTGGTTGATACATTGCAGTAGATCGTCGCGACTCATTTGGCTGGCACTGACAAAGCCGGGGTAGATATAGCCAGTAGGCAGGATGCCGACGCTCTGATCGCCGAAGGCAAGGCACGCGCTTTGTCCTGTGCCTTTTGGGCCACCAAAGAAAAACACCCTCCACAGGCTCTCGGTCTGTTGACGCAGGCAATCGAACAAGTCGGCGCCACTGACGCGCTCACGGATCGGGATATTCAGAAGTCTGGATACCCATACCAAGGGCATGCCGTCAGCGAGACTGATGTCGCTCATGCAAACCGATTCCCTTAATCCGGATTGCTTCTGGCTTGCCATCATGAAATTCAGGTTGGGCGTAGAAAAGAAGCATTTCGTCCTGCTAGCGCGTGCTTGCTGCAAGTGGCATACCGCTTCATCCATGGACATGGCATCAACGGGCAAACCCATCACGCAGTGCACATTTCTGTAAAAGTCGGTCATTGGGTTTCTCTCGTTTGGTGCCAGCACGACATCGTTGTGGACGGTATTCATTGGACGAGAGATTAGCCAAAAGTGTGTTGCCAGATTGTGACTTCGCATCGATGTGGTGCTTGGAGGTAACCCGGTATTTTGTCTTCAGCCAACCCGCGGTGGTGCGTGACAGTCGGATCGTCAACCCAAACCAACGTTTCTGCGTATTCCGTTGGACGGCAATCATTCAGACACATTTGGTTCTGAAATCAACGTCTAATCTCGTTAAAGGGCCGTTGAAAGAAGCCTTGGACTTAAGAGAGAGCAGTGCTCATTGAGTATTCAACATGAATACATGCGCCTTATTTTTTGGCGATACTTTGTAGCTGTTCTTGCGTTGACGAGAGAGGTTTTTGATTACATGAAAATTTTAGCGCCAAAAATCGCGCGATTAAAACAGCGTTTCCTCAAGCAATTTCATTCAACGATTCCAGGAGCACGGCATGTACCTAGCTAACCAAATTCAAGGGGATGGCATTTTGGTCATTCAAATTCAGGAAGATAATCTCGATGCCAGCAACGTGCGCGACTTTCGTGAAGCCATGCAGAAGCTGATAAAGGAAAAACATCGCGTTGTACTCGATATGTCCAGTCTTAAATTTGTGGACAGTTCGGGGCTGGGTGCGTTGATCGCCTGCCTGCGCGACACCAATAGTCGCAAGGGGGACTTCCATTTGAGTAATATGTCGCGCCCGGTGTTGGCTTTGTTTGAATTGATGCGTATGCACCGCGTCTTCAGTATCCATGAATCTGTAGAAGGCGCAGTGGCTTCATTTCGCTAAAGATCCACGCGCTCGAGTCGATAGCCGTAACCGTAGACCGGCAACATTTTCCAACCCATCTTGCCGTCTAGCCTGAGTTTCTTGCGGATGCGACTGATATGGGTATCGACCGTGCGTGAATCCACTTCGCTACTGATACCCCATATCCTGTCGAGCAAGTGGTCGCGAGACATCAGCTTGGCCGGGTTCTGAAACAGATAGACTGACAAATCGAATTCTTTTTGCGTTAGCGTGACGGCAGTGCCGTCTAACAGCAGACGGTGTCTGGGTACATCGATTTCGTAAGCACCCATGCGCATGACAGGCAAGCCGCCCGGCGCGGCGCGGCGCGAGGCGGACAACAGGCGAGCATTGAGTTCGTGCTGTTTGGCCGGCTTGACCATAAAGTCGTCAGCGCCCGTCTGCAAGGCATCGACGACGATCTGCTCGTCGTCGTGCGACGTCAGCACCACAATAGGAAGTTTCCATCCCAAGCTTTGACGTACCCAATGCAAAACATCGCCGGCATTGCCATCAGGTAGCATCCAATCCAGCAACAGTATGTCGAAACTACCTCCCTTGAGTGCCGTCAGCATGTCGCCTACGGCGCTGAAAGTCTCCACACTATGCAGCGCCTTGCGCAGCCACAACTCCAACAGTACTTGCTGAATCGGATCATCTTCGAGTAAGCCAATATGCATCTGAGTGTTCCTCGGTGTTTTTGCAGGTTTGTTGTGTTGAAGAATTTTTATTTACAGAGCACGTGGTGATGTGTTTCTAGTAGCCATCTTTCCGCAAGGATATTTTGATGAGGCTACCATAAGTATATGAAGTATTAATTAATAGTTGTGGTCAAGCCGCTTCACAATTCGGATGCAAGAGCCAGCCATAAAAGGGGCTAACCGGGGTCCTCCGCAAAACTATGCCGATGTTTTCAAGGTCAATGGGACACTGACCGAAAAACTGATCTCTGGCCGGAACGTGACTTTGGCGCGAGTGACTTGTGCCTGAACGTCACTGCGTGGCGACGAATTTCCCCTGCAAGAGTTCACATATCGACCATACATTACGGTGGTGACTTTTTAGAATGGTGGCTTCGTTCCCAAAGGAATCAGCGCCATGAGAATGACCGTGCTGTACGCTGGCCAGCGTTCACCCCACGCCGGTTGGGCTGCCATCGATGAACTGGCGTTGATTCTGGCGCGCCTGTTCGAGGCGGAGCTGCTGTCGCCCGCCATAGAGCCCAGTTCGCCGTTGCGGCGCCTGGTCCGACGCGAGAAGCTGCAGTTTTTTCCTTTGGAGTGCGCGGGAGGGGATGTGCTTTTCGTCGTGGCTCGGGGGCCGGAAGATCTGGCGATGATCAGTGCCATTCGCGATGTACGCGGTAAATTCAACACTATTCATGCCTTTGTTACTGACAGCTACTTTCAGGCCGGCTTCTACGAAGTGACCGCACTGTTTGACAGCATCACCGTGACTGCCCACGATGACATTGATTTCCCGGCGCGAAAATTTGGCATCCGGGTTCACCAGCTCTATCAGGGTACTGATGCCTTGCAGTGGGCACCACGCCAGGCTTTTGCGCGAGAGATCGATGTCATGTCTTTTGGCCGCACGCCGCCTAGCTATCAAAGTGCGATGACTCAGGCTTTCCATCGCATGGATTCGCCCTATCTTTACTTGCATTCGCCTTTGGGTAACTTGTCTGGTCCCACGGTGCAAGTAGAGCGCGCCATGCTGTTCAAGTTACTGCACCGTACGCGTATCTCATTGGCGTTCCATCTGTTGATCGAGCCTCAAGGCGAGCGCCCGCGATCGATGATGGTGACCAGTCGCTGGCTGGAATCGTTGCTGTCGGGCTGTCTGATGGCCGGGCGCCGACCGGTTTCACGGATGGCCGACGAGATGCTCGATTGGGCCGGCAGCACCACCGAACTCTCTGCCGTACCCGAGGAGGCTGTGCATGAACTGCAATTGCTGCTGGCGGATGAGGCGGCGCACCAACAGCAGCGCCGCAGAAACGTGCGCAACATCGTAGAGCGACACGATTGGCGTCAGCGTATTCAGTGTCTGTGCGTGTTGCATGGGTGGCCGGTTCCGCGCGCACTTCAAGATGAGCTGCAGCAGCTCGAAGCTCTAGCGCAGGCATGGCAGGATCAGGTCTGAAGAAGTTCACATTTCGGCCACGATAAACTGCCTCCGGCCGGACATACTTTGTCGCATGACAAACCTCCTTCGCTGCGAACGCTCTTCGATACGGCCAACCCTGATTGCTTTTGTAACGATGGTTTGGCTGGTGGCTTGTGCCAGCAAAACGCCTATTCGCCCTGAAGTTTTTCTGCCGATCGAGAAGCCGCTCACGACGGTACTCATGTCCAAAGAGGACTTGGCGTTGATCGAAGAATCGAACAATCCGGTCTACCGCATGGGTAGCGGTGATGTCGTGCGAGTGGAAGTGTTCGGGCGCCCCGAGGTGAGCGGCAAGCACATCGTCGGACCTGACGGCAAGATCAGCGTGCCACTGGCCGGTGTTATCGGTTTGGGTGAACTCACCCGCGAAGAAGGTCGTGACCTGGTGGAGCAACGTCTGCGCCCTTTTTTTACTCGCCCCGTTGTCAGCCTGATCGTGGATGAATACATATCCAATCAGGTCACGGTGCTGGGTCGTGTGGAGCGTGCCGGTGTGCAGAAATTTGCGCAGTCGCCGACCTTGGCTGAGGTGTTGGCCGGCGCTGGCGCCATGCCAATACTGGACAAGCAGGCAACGCTGACGCGTTGCGCCATCATGCGCGGACGCGATAAGCTGATCTGGGTCGATCTCAAGGCCATGCTCAATGGCGACATGGCGTTCAACTTGCGCATGAAAAAAGGCGACATTGTTTTCATTCCCGATTCGTCAGACACCTCGGTCTATATATTGGGTTCGGTAATCAAGCCCGGATCCTATCGCCTGACGCCCCGCATGACCTTGCTCGACGTTCTGGCGCAAGCAGGCGGTCCGAATGAAGATGCGGCTCCTGAAAAAATCGGCCTTTACCGGGCAAGCGCCAAGCAGGTGGAAATCATTGCCTTTGCCGACCTGGTCGATGTCACGCGCCGGGTCAATTACGCCCTGGAAGATGGTGATGTCATCTTCATACCCAAAAGTAATCTTGCTGAAATGGGGTATTTCATGCGCCAGTTATCACCGGCGATTTCAGCATTGACATTCTTTGGGCTCAGCACCCCAGCCAAACCTTAAGGATATTGCTCATGCCACCACTTATTTTCGGAGCGTGTACTACGAACACGCATGCAGACAATGTCGATATCTCGGTGGTCGTGATCGGACGCAATGAAGGTCCGCGTTTGCAGCGCTGCTTCGCCTCGATTCGGCAGGCTCAGTGGGGTGCACTGCGCCACGACATCTGGTATGTCGACTCCCGCTCTACCGACGATAGCCTGGCACTCGCACAAGCGCAGGGTGTACAGACGCTCGTTCTTTCTGAAGGCTTCATGTGCGCTGCCAAGGCACGTAATCTAGGCTGGCAAACGGCGTCCGGCGCATTCATTCTATTTCTGGATGGGGACACTGAATTGCATCCGGGATTTATCCAATGCGCACTGAAAGCAATGGATAACACGAGTCTGTGTGCGGTCTGGGGCCACAGGCGCGAATCCAATCCGGGGCAATCACTTTACACACGGGTGCTCGATCTGGACTGGATTTATCCTCCCGGAATGACGCCATACTTCGGTGGCGACGTGCTGGTACGGCGCAGCGCATTGGCACAGGTGGGTGGTTTCGACCCCACGCTCAATGCCGGTGAAGAACCGGAGCTATGCGCTCGACTGCGTGCCAACAGCTGGAAAATTTTGCACATCGATGCACCGATGACCCGACACGATCTCGCCGTGCGCAGTTTCAAGGCCTATGCCAGGCGCTGTTACCGGTCGGGCATTGCCTATGCCGAGGTGAGTCATCGCATGCGGGCTGTGGGTGACTCGCTGTGGCAGCACGAAGCTCGCCGCGACATGATTCACGGCCTGTTGTATGTCACTGCCCCCCTGTTATTGCTGCTAGCTTTTCTCAGCCATGTCATGGCTGGCCTGTTGTTCTGTTGTCTTGGTGCTGCCGTGCTGCTACGCAGCGCCTGGCGATGCCGGGATCGAGCCGGCGGCAATACGGGCTTGGCGCTGCAGTACGCGCTACATTCACATGTACAAAAGATTCCGGCATTTTTCGGTCAGCTGGCCTGGAAGCGTGCCCATGCGCGCGCTCAGCGCCTGGCACTGGTGGACTACAAGGAATAAGCCCATGAAAAAAAATATTCTGTCCTGGCTGCTTTGGCCCTTTGCTTTATGCCAGCATGTCCTAGGTCCGAAACTGATTGGCTTATGGAGCTTTGCTTGTTTGCGCGCCAGTCTGCGTAGTCCGTTGCATGTCTCTAATGTGATTATCGGGCCTGTCAGCGTCGAGGGCACGGCCAACATCTGCATCGGTCGCCATGCGCGCATTTACCCTGGGGTGGTGCTGGAAACGCAGGGAGCAGGGCGCATCGTGATTGGCGATAACGTGGTTCTCTCACGCGGTGTGCACCTCGTGGCTTTTGCGGTCATCACTCTGGGCGACGGTTGCATGCTTGGCGAGTACGCTAGCCTGCGCGATGCCGACCATAAAAAATCCGCGCGCTCGATGCGCGACAGCGGCCATGATATGGCCGCCATCGAGCTGTCCCGCAATGTCTGGATCGGACGCTGTGCCTGTGTGCTCAAGGGCGTGCACATCGGTGCCAACACCATCATCGGTGCCAATGCGGTAGTTACCCGCGATGTTGCTGCGTCTTCCAGTGCCGTGGGTGTGCCAGCGCGCGCACGCGCACTTTCGTTTCCTGCCTGAGGACATTTCATGTCAAATCTCTGTGTCCCCCTGGGCTATCTGGTGAGTCGCTATCCGGCCATTTCGCACACCTTCATCCTGCGCGAAATTGCGCACCTGCGTATGTTGGGTTATCAGATTCACACAGCTTCCATCAATGCGCCGGATCGCCCGCTGGCGGTCATGGATGCAGCCGAACGCGCCGAAGCCGAACAGACCTATTGCATCAAGCAGCATGGTGTTGCCGGTGCTCTGGCTGCGATCGGATTCTGGCTCTTGCATGCACCGTTTGCACTGCTCGTGACACTGTGGGTTTCGCGTCGCTTCGGCCTGATCAAGGGACTGTTTTACACGATGGAGGCCGCCATGGTGGCGCGCTGGATGCGTGGCCACTCTCTGGCGCACTTGCATGTGCATTTCGGTAATGCCGGTGCCAGCGTGGGTGTGCTGGTCAAGCAACTGACGGGTTATCACCTTTCGTACACTATCCACGGCCCTGACGAGTTTGATGACGTGGCTGGTCAGCGACTGGCGTTCAAGATGCATGCTGCCGATGTCGTCGTCTGCATCAGTCAGTTTGCCTACAGCCAGCTCATGCGCATTAGCTCCCCGAGTAATTGGTCCAAGTTTACGGTCTGCCGCCTTGGCGTGGATGCCGGTACATTTCAAGCCACATCGCGCAAGGGTGCGGTCGCTGTTCCGCAACTCGTCAGCGTCGGACGCCTGACGCCAGCCAAGGGACAGGTGCTGTTGATACAGGCTTGTGCCCGACTGCGAGACGAAGGGATTCCCTTTCATCTGACCATCGTGGGTGAAGGACCTGACCGTGTTCGTGTAGAGACCGAGATTGCAAAACTGTGCCTGCAATCACATGTCAGCCTGACCGGCTCGCTGACACAGGAAGGTGTGCGTGCCATTCTTGCGTGCTCTGACGTATTCGTCCTGCCCAGTCTGGCCGAGGGGATTCCCGTGGTGCTGATGGAAGCCATGGCGTCGTATGTGCCTTGTATTTCCACACCGGTCAACGGCATACCCGAATTGATCGAGCATGGTCATACCGGTCTGCTGGCCTTGCCCGGTGATGTCGCCAGTCTGGTCACTCAGCTCACCGTGCTGTGTACACGCGCCGATGTTCGTCAGAGCATGGCGCTGGCCGGCTACGCCAAGGTCACCAGTCAGTTCGACTTGCTCTCCAATGTGCGCGATCTGGGTTGCGTGTTTTGCCGGTTTTCCAAGGTCGGATAATGGACCTCTCCATACTGATCATTACCTATAACTCAGCGCCACTGATTGGCGATCTGTTGCGTCAGTTGCAGGCCGAAATGAACAGCCCGACTTTCCCGTGGAAGGCTGAAGTCGTGCTGGTAGATAACGGCTCCGACGACGGTACCGCTGATCTGGTTGCCACCCAGTACTCCTGGGTCAAGCTGATACCCAACACGGTCAACCTCGGTTTTGCCGCGGGTAACAATCTGGCCGCACAAAGTGCCAGTGGTCGTTATCTCTTGTTACTGAATCCGGATGCCGTTCCCGCTGCGGGTGCATTGGCTCATGGCGTTGCGCTGATGTACTCCCATCCCGAGGCTGGCATGGCAGGTGGCGAGTTGCGTAACACCAAGGGCGAGCGCGAACCATCGGCCCGCATGTTTCCGACGTTGCGTGATGAAATTTTTACCATGTCTGGTCTGGCTGCCAAATATCCGCACAGTCGCACCTTTGCCCGCATGGACCGACGCTGGGCCGACCCGGACGCAGATGCGGCGGTGGATTGGATTCCGGGTGCTTTTGTATTTCTGCCGCGCAAAGTATTTCAGGCTCTGGGTGGCTTCGATGAACGCTTTTTCATGTATTACGAAGAGGTCGACCTGTGTCGGCGCCTGCAGCGCAATGGCTACGCCGTGTTGTACTGGCCTTGCCTGAAGGCGGGGCATATTGGCGGCGCATCGGCCAGGACGGTGAAAAGCGCGCGCGTCTCGCGCACTGGATCGCAACTGGAAAGCTGGCGCATGCGCAGTGCCATGCTGTATTACCGCAAGCACCACGGCTTGACCGGTGCCATGGGCCTGATGGCCATCGAGTGGGGCTGGCACCGGCTACGAGGTCTGCGTGCCGCATTACGTCATCAGGCCGATAAGGCTTCTGACATGCAAGAGCACTGCGCTCAACTGAGGCAGGCATGGACAGAGACCCGCGCGGGCAGTGAGAGCCCGGTCAAACCATGGTAGGCGCTGACTTGTTGGGCGGTGGCACCGTTCTGGAGCGACGCATGTTGCGTGCTGCAGCCTGGCTAGTGGGCAGCAACGTGGCTTCCCAGGCCCTGCGCCTGCTCAGCAGTCTGGTACTCACCCGATTGTTGCTGCCAGAAGCTTTCGGTCTGATGGCGACGGTGCAAACACTGTATTTCGTGCTGGTCATGTTTTCCGATCTGGGCGTCTGGCAAAGTGTCGTGACCCATCCGCGAGGGGCACAGCCGAAATTTCTGGGTACGGCATTCTCGGTACAGTTCGCACGTGGTGTGCTTTTGGCCGTCATCGTGATGCTGTTGGCTCTGGGCCTCAAACTGTGCGCGCTCTACACGCCCTTCAAGGCGGACACGGTGTATGCCGATGCACAATTGCCCGTAATGATGCTGGTATTTGCACTGTGCGCTCTATTACAGGGGGCAGAGTCGATGCACGTCGCTACCGCTCAGCGCGCTTTGCAAACCAGCTTGTTGACGCGACTGGAACTGCTGACTCAGTTGGCCGGCATGGTGGTAACGATCAGTTGTGCGCTATGGACGCAGTCGGTCTGGAGTTTGTTAGCAGGGGCGGTTACAGCGACCCTTGCGCGCACCGTGCTCAGTCATACGCTGTTTCAGGGCCCGGCTTACAAGCCCTGCTGGGATCAAGCCAGCCTGCGTGAAATTATCCGCTTCGGGAAATGGATTTTTCTTTCGTCTGTCGTCGGCTTTGCAGCATCCAATGGCGAGAAACTGATCCTGGGCGGGTTGTTGGCGGCGCAGACCTTTGGCGTTTTTTCTATCGCTTCGCTATTGCTGACCGCCATCGTCGGAGCGGTCGGCAACTTGAATGCCCATTTGGTGTTCCCGGGCTTGAGCGAAGCACTGCGCAGTGATGATGCGACAGCGTACAAAATGTACGCTCGTGTACAACGAATTGCAGATGCAATTCTGGGTGGTATTGCCGGCCTGACCCTGGTGCTGGGTAACTGGGTGGTGCAGTTCCTCTACGACGCTCGCTATGCCGAAGCCGGCTGGATATTACAGATACTGGCTTTGGGGCTGGTGGCCATGCGTTACCAAGTGCTTGAACAGATGATGTTTGCCAGCAATCGGCCCGGCTGGGTGACCCTCAGTAATTGTTTTCGCGCGCTGTCACTGATGCTGTTCGTACCGCTTGGCACTACCTTCGATGGCGTGCAGGGGGCTGTTCTGGCTGTGGTGGCGAGCCAGTTTGCCGGATGGCCGGTGGCGATTGTTTTCAAATTACGTCAGGGCCTGATGTCCTGGAAATCCGAGGTCGTCTGGCCGCTGGCCCTACTGATCGGATCGGCTACGGGTTGGCTCATTCATAGACTGCTACATTTTTTTCTCCACTGACTCTAGCCAGCGACTGCTTTATGCGATTCACCTTCCTATTGCCGAGCGACAACTTCACCGGCGGTGCCCGCGTCATCGCGGTCTATGCCAGCGAATTGCAAAAGCTGGGCCACGAAGTACTTGTCGTGACTTGCGCGCAAGAACCGCTACCCTTGCGCCAACGCGTGCGTGCGCTGTTCGCGTCGCCGCTGAACAGGGGACCGCTCGGCCACGTTGCCCTCTCGGGGGTACCGCACAAGATAATGCCGCGTCCGGGGCAGATTCGTGAGGCGGATGTGCCTGATGCGGACGTGGTCGTGGCCACCTGGTGGGAGACGGCGGTCTGGATGCATGAATTTTGTCCAGCCAAGGGACTCAAGGTTCACCTTATTCAGGGCTATGAAGCGTGGTTTGGTCCGCAGATTCTGCCCCAACTGCACGCAGCCCTGCGTCTGCCCAACACCAAGGTGGCGATCTCGCGCGGCTTGGCCCAAACCATAGAAGAAGTGATAGGCCCACTGCCTATTGCCGTGGTCGCCAATGCGGTCGATCTGAAACAGTTCAATGCTCCGCGGCGAGTACGTAACCCCTCGCCGCGTGTAGGATTTATCTACGCATGTGCGCCCATCAAAGGCAGTGACATTTGTATCGCCGCCTGTGCGCTGGCCCGTGAGCAGATTCCCGACCTTCAGGTACTGGCCTTTGGCACCGAGCCTGTGTCCTCGGAATTATCGCTTCCTGTTGGCTCAAAGTATTATTGCCGCCCGGCGCAGCAGGACTTACGCATGCATTACGCCGCCTGCGATTACTGGCTGTTTGGTTCGCGCCTGGACAGCTTTGGCCTGCCAATCTTGGAGGCCATGGCCTGTCGTACTCCGGTTATCGGCGTGCCAATTGGTGCCGCGCCTGATCTGATCGGTCAGGGCGGTGGGGTACTGGTCGCGCAGGAGTCTCCACAAAGCATGGCCAATGCCATCATCGCACTGTGCCGTGATTCGGACGCGCAGTGGCAACGTCTTTCAGATGCCGCTCATGCCACAGCACACGCCTATTCGTGGACCGATGCCACTCATGAATTATTGCTAGCGCTAGGGCCGCGCGCGTGAGTACAGGACAGGTCGTATTTGTTCGGCAAGGTGTGTGATTGCTCTCTCTAATCCGATCGCCATGCCTGGCATGAACTGGAAAATGCAGCTGCGGCCAGAATAATGACCTCTCCGCTCCTAATTAAACATTTCAATACGAATGATTCTATATGTATCGATTCTTATTGACATAAAAAAAGAGAGGGGTATAGTGAGCTGCATGAAAGCGAAGTTGCTCAATGAAATGAAATGGTTTCCAGCAATTACTTGTAAATCCAAGATCGGGGTTGGGTGGATGCCATGGGCGATGTTTCAAAGTTTGTTGCTAAAAGTGATTCACTCCGTGTTTTGCAAAGCGTGCGGCGTATTACGCAGCGGGTGGAGCAGCATTCCAAGCATCTCAATGCGACCTACGACATTACTTCTCCGCAATTAATCGCACTGCTCGCCGTTGCACAGCTCGGCCCGAGCACCCTGAAGTCGATCGGGTTGGCAATTCACCTGAGTCCGAGCACCGTAGTTGGGATCGTCGACCGGTTGGAAGAGAAGAAGTTAGTTGTCCGGACACGGGACGCGCAAGACCGGCGGAATGTCTTTGTTGCATTGACCACCGAGGGGCAGTTACTCGCTGATGATGCTCCGTCAGCAATGCCCCCTGGCTTTGTCAATGCACTGAATGCTCTGCCTGAAAGTGACAGGTCGGCACTGGTTGCGATGCTGGAGCGTTTCGCGGGATTGCTAGAAGTCTGATTCTGGAGCACTCGATCTGTACCTTGTTTTTCTGGTTGAAATCCTCCGGATAAATGAGTTTTCTAAAAAAGGAGACTGCATGAATAAGTTGACGTCTGAAAAACCAATAAATAGTCACCCGGTAGTTATCCGCCCGGTGCAACAAAAAGATGGCGCGGCACTGCACGATTTAATCGCTGCCTGCCCACCGCTGGATTTGAATTCCCGCTATGCATATTTGTTACTTTGCCATCATCACGCCCAGACTAGTGTGATTGCCGAACTCGACGGCGTGCTTGCCGGAGTCGTGACAGCCTACATTCCGCCTACACAGCCCGATACATTATTCGTTTGGCAGGTTGCCGTTGCACCAGCAAGTCGTGGTCAGCGATTAGGCAACTTTATGCTCGAGTACATGCTGCAAGAAATATGTGTCCAGCATCAGTTGCGCTGGATAGAGACCACCATCAGCCCTGATAACGCGGCTTCGCACAAGCTGTTTACCAGCTTCGCGTCACAGCACGCAGCAGGCTGTTCCATCACCACTTTGTTTTCAGCCGAAGATTTCGGCGAAAGTGGCCACGAAGAAGAGCGCCTCTACAAAATCGGTCCGCTAGACCAAAGAGACTAACTCAACGACGTTCTTCACCATCCATCCCATCCGTAAGGAGAAGCATGATGCGTATATTCAATCGACTGGAATCAGAGGTTCGCGGTTATATCCGTTCCTTTCCAACTATTTTCACCAAAGCCCAAAATGCTGTACTGACCGACGAGAG
>CANFED010000014.1 GCA_947445995.1 Oxalobacteraceae bacterium
ATCTCGCGTCCGCTGATGAATTCTTCGGCCAGCACCACGCTGTCGTACTTCGCGCACAGCGCAAAGCCGGCATGCATGTCGGCGTCGACCACCACCTTGGCGATACCGATGGTCGAACCCTCGTGCGGTGCTTTCAGCATCAATGGCAAGCCGAGTTCTTGCGGCACTTCATCGAGCACGTCGGCCGGGGTCTGGGCATCGAGCACCAGAAAGCGCGGCGTCGGCAAATCATGACTGAGCCAGATGCGCTTGGTCATGACCTTGTCCATCGCAATCGCCGAAGCCATCACGCCGGAACCGGTGTAAGGAATGCCGAGCAACTCCAGCGCGCCTTGCAAGGTGCCGTCTTCGCCGAAGCGGCCGTGCAGCGCAATGAAAACGCGATCGAACTGTTCGGCCGCCAGTTCGGCCAGCGAACGCTCGGCCGGATCGAACGGATGCGCGTCGATGCCCTTGCTGCGCAGCGCCGCCAGCACGCCGTTGCCGGACATCAGTGACACGTCACGCTCGGCCGAGTGGCCACCGAGCAGCACGCCTACCTTGCCAAATTGTGATGCGGGAGTGGTCAGTGTCATGCGGCTTCCTGTGTTGAAAATTGCATCAGTCTGGCGGGCACGCCGCTAATCGAGCCGGCTCCCATCGTGATGACGACATCGCCGTCGCGCAGCATGTTCATGATGGTGTCCGGCATGTCGGCAATGGCCTCGACAAACACCGGCTCGACCTTGCCGGCAACGCGCAATGCATGCGCCAGCGCCCGGCCATCGGCAGCGACAATCGGTTGTTCGCCGGCGGCATACACCTCGGCCAGCACCAGCGTATCGGTACTCGAAAGTACCTTGACGAAATCTTCGAACAGGTCACGCGTGCGCGTGTAGCGATGCGGCTGGAACGCCAGCACCAGCCGGCGACCCGGATACGCGCCGCGCGCTGCCGACAACGTGGCGGCAGTCTCGACCGGATGATGGCCATAGTCGTCGACCAGCGCGAAGCTGCCGCCCGGCTTGCCATCGCGACCGGCAAAGGCAATTTCGCCGTAGCGGGTGAAGCGACGACCAACGCCGGTGAATTCGGCCAGTGCTTTCTGGGTATCGCTGTCGGCCACGCTCAGTTCGCGCGCAATCGCAATGGCTGCGCAGGCGTTCTGGACGTTATGCATGCCGGGCTGATTCAGGCTGATCGGCAGTGCCGGATAGCCGTCCTGAATGACCGTGAACTCCATCGCGCCGCCGACCGCGCGCGCATCGATGGCGCGGACGTCAGCGTCTTCGTGGAAGCCGTAAGTCATGATCGGTTTCGGGATATGCGGCATGATTTCGCGCACATGGACATCATCGAGACACAGAACCGCGATGCCATAAAACGGCAAGCGCAGCGTGAAGTCGACAAAGGCTTGCTTGAGCTTGTTGAAATCATGCTCGTAGGTTTCCATGTGATCGGCATCGATGTTGGTAATGACCTCGATGACCGGCGACAAGTTCAGGAATGACGCATCGGATTCATCGGCTTCGGCCACGATGAAGTCACCGGCACCGAGCTTGGCATTGGCACCGGCGCTGGTGAGGCGTCCGCCAATGACGAAGGTCGGATCAAGGCCGCCCTGCGCCAGCACGCTGGCGACCAGGCTGGTGGTGGTGGTCTTGCCGTGCGTGCCGGCAATCGCGATACCGCGCTTGAGACGCATCAGTTCGGCCAGCATCAGGGCGCGCGGCACGATAGGAATATGCCGCTCTCGTCCGGCGATGACTTCGGGATTGTCATCCTTGACGGCAGTCGATGTGACGATGGCATCTGCCGATCCGATGTTGGCGGCGTCATGGCCGAGCAGTACAGTGGCACCGAGTTCGGCCAGCCGCCGGGTCGCGGCATTGCTGCCGAGGTCGGAGCCGGAAATGACGTAACCGAGATTGAGCAGCACTTCGGCAATGCCGCTCATGCCGCTGCCACCGATACCGACGAAGTGAATGTGTTTGACTTTATGTTTCATGATTTTGCTAATCCTTCGAGGACGGTGGCAATCGCGTCGTTGGCGTCGCGCCGTCCGTTGTCATGGGCTGCCTGCGCCATCGTCGCGCATTGTTCGCGCGTGATGGACGTGAGCAGCCCGGCTAATTGTGTTGGGCTCAGATCGGCTTGCGGCAGGTGGATAGCCGCTTGCTGGTTGGCCATCCAGCGTGCGTTGTCGCGCTGGTGCGTTGTCGTCGATGCCAGCAATGGCACCAGCACGCTGGCAACGCCGGCGGCGGTCAGTTCCGACAGCGTGATCGCGCCGGCGCGACAAATCACCAGATCGGCGGCTGCGTAGCGACGCGGCATGTCGTCAATGAAGGCCACCACTTCGGCCTCGACGCCGGCGTTGGCGTAGGCAGCTGTCAGCGCCGTGATGTGCTGCTTGCCGGATTGATGCGTGATGTGTGGACGCTGTTCGGCCGGTATCAGCGCCAGCGCCGCCGGCAGACAATCATTGAGTGTTTTGGCACCAAGGCTGCCGCCGACCACCAGCAAGTGCAGCGGTCCGGTGCGACCGGCATAGCGCACCGCCGGCAACGGCAGTTGCAGGATTTCGGCACGCACCGGATTGCCGGTCACCGTGGCTTTGCCGGCAGCGCGACCGAAGTCGGCCGGAAAACCGAACAGCACACGGCTGGCCAGTGGCACCAGCGTCTTGTTCGACAGCAGCAGCGCCGCATCGGCATTGAGCAGCACCAGCGGCACACCGCGCAGTCGCGCCATCGCACCGCCCGGCACCGTCACGTACCCGCCCATGCCGAGCACCACATCGGGCTGGCGGCGCGCCAGAATGCCAAAGCACGTGAAGAAGCTGGCCACCAGTTTGAGCGCGCCGCGCAGCGTGTGCTGCCAGCCCTTGCCGCGCAAGCCGCTAAAAGCAATCCGATCCATCTCGAGTCCGTGGGCCGGTACCAGTTCGCCTTCCATGCCATGTTCGGTGCCCAGCCAGCTGACTTGCCAGCCGCGTGCACGCATCGTGTCGGCAATCGCCAGACCGGGGAAAATGTGGCCACCGGTTCCGGCTGCCATGATCAGCAATTTTTTCATGGGCGACCTCCGCGCATGCGCAGGCGATTTTCATAATCGATGCGCAGCAGGATGGCCAGGCCGATGCAATTGATCAGCACGCCGGAACCGCCGTAACTCATCAGCGGCAACGTCAGTCCCTTGGTCGGCAGCAAGCCGAGGTTCACACCCATGTTGACGAAGGTTTGCACGCCGATCCAGATGCCGATGCCCTTGGCCGTCAGGCCAGCGAAGGTCAGGTCGATCGCAATCGCCTGGCGACCGATCTCGAACGAACGCTTGATGATCCAGTAGAACATCACCACCACCGCCAGCACGCCGACAAAACCGAGCTCCTCGCCGATCACGGCCAGCAGGAAGTCGGTATGCGCTTCGGGCAGGTAATGCAGTTTTTCGACGCTGCCACCAAGGCCCACGCCGAACAGCTCGCCGCGACCGAAGGCGATCAGCGAATGCGATAACTGGTACGCCTTGCCGAGCGCATTTTCTTCGGCCCACGGATTGAGGTAGGCAAAAATCCGTTCGCGACGCCACGGCGAGAGCATGATCACCAGGCTGAAGGTAGCCACCAGCGTGGCACCGATACCGCCGAACCAGACCCCGTTGACCCCGCCCAAAAACAGGATGCCCATCGCGATACAGACGATCACGCCGAAGGCGCCCAGATCCGGCTCCAGCAGCAACAGCAGTCCGACCAGCCCGACCGCACCGGCCATCGGCAGAAAACCCTTGGTCAGCTTGTGCATGAATTGCTGCTTGCGCACCGTGTAATCGGCGGCGTACAACACCACGAAGAGCTTCATCAGCTCGGACGGTTGCACGTTGAAAACCTGAAACGACAACCAGCGACGGGCGCCATTGACGCCCTTGCCGATACCTGGAATCAGCACTAGCAGCAACAGAATCAGCGTACCGACAAACAGATACGGCGCAAGCTTTTGCCAGTCATCGATCTTGACGCGGAACGCCAGCAGGCCGGCCACCAGCGAGATCACGATGAAGATGGCCTGGCGGATCAAAAAATGCGCATTGGAATATTGTGCATACTTGCGCGAATCGGGCAGCGAGATCGATGCCGAGTACACCATCACCATCCCTAACAGCATCAGCAACAGCACGACCCAGACCAGCGTCTGGTCGTAGGTCGCCATCGTGGTCCGTTGCGACAGGTTCTTGCCGGCCTTGGCCGGATCGAAGCTCGGTGCGGCGAATTTCATAGCATCACCTCGCCGCGCGACAGTGCCAGTTCGCGCACCGCATCGACAAACACTTCGGCGCGGTGGGCGTAATTACGGAACATGTCGAAGCTGGCGCAAGCCGGCGACAGCAGCACCGCATCGCCCGCTTGCGCCAGCGCGGCAGCCCGTTCGACGGCATCGTCGAGCGAACTGCAATCGACCAGCGCGACCAGTCCGGTCTGACCGTCCAGTGCGGCACGGATCACATCGGCATCCTTGCCGATGAGCAGCACGGCACGCGCATGTCTGGCCACGGGTGCGGCCAGTGGCGTGAAATCCTGCCCCTTGCCTTCGCCGCCGGCAATCAGTATCAGCTTGCCTTGCTGCTGCAGACCCAGACCGTTGAGCGCGGCGACCGTGGCCCCGACATTGGTGCCCTTGCTGTCATCGAAATAGGTGACGCCGCCCAGCGTGGTGACCAGTTCGACCCGGTGCGGTTCGCCGTGATAGTCGCGCAAACCGTGCAGCAAGGGTGCCAGCGGCAAGCCGATCGCACGGCATAACGCCAGTGCGGCCAGCGCATTGAGGGCATTGTGCTGACCACGGATTTTTAGTGCATCGACGGGCATCAGACGCAGGCTGCTGACCGCACGGATTTCGGCCGGACCACGTTTGGTCGGTTTCTTTTCGGCTTCGGCTTCGGTCGCCACAGCCAGCCATTGCATGCCGTTTTCAGTGAGCAAACCAAAACAGTCCGGCGTCAGTGCCTCATCGCTGCCGAAGGTGATCGTGTTGGCCGATGCACTCGTGCTTGCCAGCTGCATGACTGCCGCATCATCGCGGTTAAGAATGCGCATCGTTGCGCTGCCAAAAATGCGGGCCTTGTCGGCCACGTAGGCATCCATGTCGCCATGCCAGTCGAGATGGTCTTGCGAGATATTGAGGACGGTGGCGGCATCGGCCTGCAAGCTGATCGTGGTGTGCAGCTGGAAGCTCGACAGTTCCAGCACCCAGACTTGCGGCAGACGGTCTTCATTGAGGCACGCACGCAAGACGTCGAGCGCCGACGGGCTGATGTTGCCGGCGACCTGCACCGTCAGGCCGGCGCGTTCGCACAGCAAGCCGGCCAGGCTGGTGACGGTGGTCTTGCCATTGGTGCCGGTGATGGCGATCAACTTTGGCGTGTAGGCACGCTCGTCACGCAGCGCTGCGAGCGCTTGCGCGAACAGTTCGATCTCGCCCCACAGCGGAATGTTTTGTTCGGCTGCGGCTGCGGCGATGACGGCCAGTTCGCGCAGCGGAGCCAGTCCCGGACTGACCGCGACAAAATCGATCTGATATAGCAGGCCGGCAGTGAATTCACCGGAACGGAAATCGGCATCCGGCAGCGCAGCGCGCAACGCGACCAGCCGTTCCGGCGCAACACGGGTATCGGCCACGCGCACCTGTGCGCCGCAGCGCGCCAGCCACAATGCCATTGCCAGTCCCGACTCACCAAGCCCGAGTACCAATACCTGTTTGCCTGCGTAATTCATCGATGCGGTCAGATGCCTTTCATGATCAGCGTAATTTGAGGGTCGACAGGCCGAACAGCACCAGCATCATCGTGATGATCCAGAAGCGGACCACGACCTGGGTTTCTTTCCAGCCTTTTTGTTCGAAATGGTGATGCAGCGGCGCCATCAGCAAGACACGCCTGCCGACGCCGAAGCGTTTTTTTGTGTATTTGAAATACACCACCTGCACCATGACCGAGACGGTCTCGACGACGAAGATGCCGCCCATGATGAAGAGCACGATTTCCTGCCGCACGATGACGGCGATGGTGCCTAGCGCTGCACCGAGTGCCAGCGCGCCGACGTCGCCCATGAAGACTTGCGCCGGATGGGCATTGAACCAGAGGAAGGCCAGCCCTGCGCCGGCCATCGCGCCGCAGAAAATGAGCAACTCGCCGGCACCGGGAATATGCGGGATGAACAAATATCGGGAGTACGAAGCACTACCGGTCAGGTAAGCGAATATTCCCAGCGCCGTGCCGACCATCACGGTCGGCATGATTGCCAGTCCGTCCAGACCATCGGTCAGGTTGACCGCATTGCTGGTACCGACGATGACGAAATAGGTCAGCGCGATGAAGCCCCAGACACCCAGCGGATAGCTGATGGTTTTGAAGAAAGGTACGATCAGGTCGGCCTTGGGTGGCAGGTCCATGCTGAAACCGGACTGCACCCAGGCCACGAACAAGTCCCAGAACTGGTCGGTGCCGGGTGCCGATACCGAGAACGCCAGATACAGCGCAGCGACAATGCCGATCAGCGATTGCCACAGATATTTTTCACGCGAGGGCATGCCTTGCGGGTCTTTGTAGACCACCTTGCGATAATCATCGAACCAGCCGATCGCGCCGAAACCCAGCGTGACGAACAGCACCGGCCAGATGAAACGGTTGTTCCAGTCCGACCAGAGCAGCGTCGAGATGCCGATCGAAATCAGGATCAGCACGCCGCCCATAGTCGGGGTACCGTTCTTGATCAGGTGGGTTTGCGGACCATCATGACGCACCGCCTGACCGACCTTGAGACGGGCCAGCATGCGGATGACGGCCGGCCCGGCGATCAGGCCAATGGCCAGTGCCGTCATCGTCGCAAACGCGGCACGGAACGTGATGAAGTTAAAGACCCGGAGGGGGCCAATATATTCCTGAAAATATTGGGCTAGCCAGAGCAGCATGTCAGTGTGTTTCCTGTGCAGGTTGACCGGTCAGGTGACGGACCACGCGTTCCATTTGCATGAACCGCGATCCTTTCACCAGCACGGTTGAAGCGGGTGTGGCAAGCGTATCGAGTGCCTGCTGCAACGCCTCGATATCCTGAAAATGTTTGGCGTGCGCGCCGAACGCGCTGCCGCTGTGCTGGGCCAGGTCACCCATCGTCAACAGGTGCTGGATGCCACGACCACGCGCATAGGCACCGACTTCTTCGTGGTATTTGCGGCCTTCGTTGCCGACTTCGCCCATGTCGCCCAGTACCAGAATGCGCGGCGAGGGTGCCTGTGCCAGCACGTCGATGGCGGCACGCACCGAATCCGGATTGGCGTTGTAGCTGTCGTCGATGACTTGCGCACCGTTGACGGCTTGCTTGCGCTGCAGCCGTCCGTTGACCGGCGCAAAAGCGGCCAGCCCGCGCACGATGGCATCGATGCCGATGCCGATGCCGAGTGCACAGGTGATCGCTGCCAGCGCGTTGCGCACATTGTGCTGGCCGGCGGCGTCAAGCAGGACCGTGAAGCTCCGCTCGCCAGCACGCACTTGCAGCTCGCTGCCAAAGCCGCTGGCTTTCCAGGTACAGGTGACATCGGCATCGCCGCTCAGTCCGAACGTCATCACCTTGCGCTGGCCGATGGCACCGGCCAGACCGCGCCACAACGCCGTGTAAGGATCGTCGGCCGGAAAGACCGCGATGCCGTTGGCGGGCAGCGCGCTGAGGACAGCGCCATTTTCTTTCGCGACGGCTTCGACGCTGACCATGAATTCCTGATGTTCGCGCTGGGCATTGTTGACCAGTCCGAGCGTCGGTTGGGCAATCACCGACAGCTGGGCGATCTCGCCCGGATGGTTCATGCCGAGTTCGATGACGGCCGCGCGGCAACCCGAATGCAGGCGCAGGACGGTCAGCGGGACACCAATGTCATTGTTGAAGTTTCCGCGTGTCGACAGAAAATTGTTGGTGCCCAGTGCGGTGCCGAGGATCGCCGCCAGCATTTCCTTGACCGTCGTCTTGCCATTGCTGCCGGTAACGCCAATCACGGGCAGCGAGAATTGCCGACGCCAGTGACGCGCGATGGCACCCAGTGCAACACGGGTGTCCGGCACGATGAGCGCGGGGATATCAAGGTCTTTCGGCACCCGCTCGACAACGGCGGCAGCCACACCGCGCGCCGCCAGGCCACCCATGAATTTGTGGGCGTCGAATTTTTCACCGCGCAGGGCGATGAACAGGCTGCCGGCAGTGGCAGTACGACTGTCGGTCGAGATGCCGTCAAAACTGGCATCACCGTTCGCGCGGGCACCGACCAGCCAGGGTTGCAAATCGACTAGTGTGGATTTCATGCCCGGCCTCCCTTGTGCGTCGCGCGCGTGGCCAATGCCAGAGCGGCATGATCGGCGTCCAGGAAGGGCAATCTCTTGCCACGGATTTCCTGATAGTTTTCATGACCCTTGCCAGCGACCAGAATCACGTCAGCATTGGCGGCATGCCGCACGGCCCACAGGATCGCGGCGGCGCGATCTTCGACAACTTGCGGCGTGGCATGGCCGCCATCTTGCGGCTCGGTACCCAGGAGGATTTGCGCGATGATGTCGGCGGCTGCCTCGCTGCGCGGGTTGTCGCTGGTGACGATGATCTGATCGGCAGCCAGTGCGGCCAGTCCCATCTGCGGGCGCTTGCCGGGGTCACGGTCGCCGCCGCAACCAAAGACGCACCAGAGTTTGCCGTGGCGCTGCTCGGCCGCCGGCCGCAACGCTGCCAGGGTTTTTTCCAGCGCATCGGGCGTATGGGCGTAATCGATCACCACCAGCGGTGCATCCTGACCACCGAATTGCTGCATGCGACCAGGTACCGAGGTCAGTGCTTCGACGGCATCGACGATCGCCCGCAGCGCGTGGCCTTGTCCCATCAGCACGCCGATGATGCCAAGCACATTACTGACATTGAAGCGCCCCACCAGACGGGTGCGAACCAGCATCGTGCCGTCTGGTGTCATCAACTGAAAACTGGTGCCGGCGTGGCTGCTGCGGATATCGACGGCGCGCAGCACGGTGGTGCCGGCGGGCGGCGCATCGGCGTCCGCTGTGGCCGCGAGCGTGTAACCCGTCAGGGCCATTTGCGGCGCACTGTGCTGCAGGTATGTGAGCAGTCGCAGGCCCATCGCATCATCGAGGTTGAGCACGGCATGCTGCAGACCCGGTTGATCGAACAGCCGCGTTTTTGCCGCTTCATAGGTGGCCATGTCGCCGTGGTAATCGAGATGGTCGCGGGTGAAATTGGTGAACAGCGCGGCCCGGACCGGCAAGCCATTGAGGCGACCCTGGTCGAGTCCGATCGACGATGCTTCGATGGCCAGCGCGGTGGCACCGGCCAGGCGCAGATCGCGCAGACGACGCTGCAGCAGGATCGCATCCGGCGTGGTGTAACCGGTCTCTGCCAGCTGATCGACACTGCCACGACGGAACAGCCCGGTTCCCAGCGTACCGATGACCGCGCAGGGCCCGGTCAGGCGCGACAGCGCAGCAGCCAGCCACTGGCTGCAGGACGTCTTGCCATTGGTGCCGGTGATGGCGACCGTGAACAGCGCGGGCGCGGCCTGGCCGTACCACAGCCCGGCGACCAGGCCAACGCACGCCTTCAGGTCGGCCACGGCTAGCACTGGAATATCAGCGGGACCATGCCATGCCAAACCTGCGGCTTCGCAAACAATGGCAGCGGCACCGCGCTCGATCGCATCATCGATGAAACGACGGCCATCGGCTTCATCGCCCGGATAGGCAAAGAACACGTCACCGGCGGCAATGCTGCGCGAGTCGGACGACAATTCGGCAGCCGGTGCGTGGGCGCGAAGCCAGTCTACGATCTGCTCGGGCGTGATGCTCACAGGCTCTCCTGTACCGGATTGTCGGGAATCACGATACGCGTGATGGTGGAATCCGGCACGACATTCATTGCCCGCAATGCGTTTGCCGTAATGGCCGCGAACACCGGTGCGGCAACAACGCCGCCGTAGTGACCATAGGCGCTGGGTTCATCCACCATGACGGCAACAATGATGCGCGGGTCCGAGACCGGCGCGAAGCCGACAAAGGAGGCCACGTATTTGTTGACGTAGCGACCGCCCACGACTTTCAGTGCGGTGCCGGTCTTGCCGCCGACCCGATAACCGGGGACCTGGGCCTGCGGAGCGGTCCCCTCGGGACTGATGACGGATTCGAGCATCGTGCGCATCTCGGTCGCGGTCTGTTTGGAGATCACCTGCTGCCCGACCGGCGGCTGGGTGGTCTTCGTGATCGACAACGGAATCATGTCGCCATTGCGGGCAAAGATCATGTAGGCCCTGGCCAGCTGGATCAGGGAGACGGTAATGCCGTGGCCGTAGCTCATCGTGGCCTGCTCGATCGGACGCCAGGTCTTGAACGAGCGCACACGGCCGGCAACGGCACCGGGAAAGGCTACCTTTGGCTGCTGGCCAAAACCGACCGTGGTGAACATTTCCCACATTTCCTGCGGCGTCATTTGCAGCGCGATCTTGACGGTGCCGATGTTCGACGATTTCTGGATGATCTGGCTGACCGTGAGCAATCCGTGGGCATGCGCGTCGCCGATGGTCGCCGTGCCGATGGTCATTTTTCCCGGTGCCGTCTGAAACACGGTAGCGGGCGTGATGTGGTGGGTATCGAGCGACAGCGCCACGGTGAACGGCTTGAGCGTCGAGCCGGGCTCGAAGGTATCGGTCAGCACGCGGTTGCGCAATTGCGCACCGGTCAGCACGGTGCGATCGTTCGGGTTGTACGTTGGCAGATTGACCAGCGCCAGTATTTCACCGGTCTTGGCATCGAGCACGATCGCACCGCCCGCCTTGGCCTTGGATTTCTCGACCACTTCCTTGAGATGTGTGTAGGCGATGTACTGGATCTTGCTATCGAGCGACAGGACCAGATCCTTGCCGTCATGGGGCTCGCGGATCGAGCCGATGTCTTCGACGATACGACCGAGCCTGTCCTTGATGACCCGCCGGCTGCCGAGCGTGCCTGCCAGTGTTTTTTGCGCCGACAGTTCCATGCCATCCTGACCGGCATCCTCGATATTGGTGAAGCCGACCACATGGGCCATGACCTCGCCTTCAGGATAAAAACGCTTGTACTCCTTGCGCGTTTCGATACCCGCGATATCGAGCAGGGCAATCTTGTCGGTGGTTTCCTTTTCGACCTGACGTTGCAGGTAGACAAAGTTACGATCCGAATCAAGCTTGCGATTGAGTTCGGCATCGCTCATCCCAAGCAACTTGGCAAGCTGCTGCAGCTTGGCTTTCGGGGCTTTCTGGACATCATCCGGGATCGCCCAGATCGCCTTGACCGGAATCGATGAAGCCAGCACATTGCCATTGCGATCGGTGATCTTGCCGCGCGTGGCAGGCAGTTCCAGCGTGCGGGCGTAGCGCGACTCGCCCTGTTTTTGCAAAAATTCGGTCGAGATCCCCTGCAGCCACAAGGCCCGTCCGGCCAGCGTGACGAAGGCGGCAAACAACACAAACAGCACGACGCGCGAGCGCCATACCGACAACTTGACGGCGAGTACCGGACTGGCTGAAAACGGCACGCCCTTGGCTGCGGCAACCCGCGCTCCGGCGGCACTGTTGCGTGATGGCGGACGGGTCATTTGGCGTCCGTCGTCAGGTACTGGATACGCGCCGGCGTCAGCGGAACCATATTCAGATCGCGCCGGGCACTGGCTTCGATGCGCACATGCTTGCCCAGCGTGGACTGATCCAGTTGCAATTGCGACCACTCGATATCGAGCTGGCGCGCCAGTGACTGCGTGTGTTCGAGCTCGATGAACAGCCGCCGCGCCTGGTATTGCGCATTCACCAGCAACAGCGCGCACAGCACCAGCATCATCGTCAGTATCAGGTTGAGGCGCCCGGTCATTGCGCCCCCGCTGCCGGCAAGCGTTGCGCCACGCGCATGACCGCCGAGCGTGAGCGCGGATTACCGGCAACCTCTTCGGCCGAGGGTTTTGCCTTCGAAATCAGGATCATTTCTGGCTGCGGCAGGTCCACTGCCCGGATTGGCAAACGTCGGTCCGGCTGCTCGACATGCGCTTTCGATGCCATGAAGCGCTTGACTATCCGGTCTTCCAGCGAATGGAAACTGATCACGACCAGACGACCATGTGGTGCCAGGCGGGCATAGGCTTGCTGCAAACCTATTTCGAGTTCTTCAAGCTCCTGATTGATGTAAATCCGGATAGCCTGAAAGGTCCGAGTAGCCGGGTCCTTGCCTTTTTCGCGGGTTTTGACGGTGCGTGCCACGATCTGGGCAAGCTGTCGTGTGCTTGAAATTGGCTCGACTGCCCGGCTAGCAGCAATCGCCTTTGCAATCTGAAAAGCAAACCGTTCTTCCCCATAATTACGTATCACTTTCTCAATGTTTTCTTCGGTTTCAGTAGCAAGCCATTCGGCAGCAGACAAGCCTCGGGTGGTATCCATGCGCATGTCGAGCGGGCCGTCGGCACGAAAGCTGAAACCGCGTGCCGCATCGTCAACTTGCGGTGACGAAATGCCGAGGTCCAGCAACACACCATCGACTTGACCGATACCGCGCGCCGACAGGGCTGCGTCGAGCGTTGCAAAGCTGTCATGGACGATGTCAAAACGGCGATCGGTGATCACGCTGGCAGACAAAATTGCCTGTGGGTCTTTGTCAAACGCGATCAGACGACCACCCTCGCCCAGAGCAGACAAGATGCGACGGCTGTGGCCGCCACGGCCAAACGTACCGTCAAGGTAAATGCCATCGCTGCGCGCACCTTGCAGTGCAAGCGCCTCAACGGCTTCTTCCAGCAGGACGGTACGGTGCAGGAACTCGGGGGCCACGGCTAAAGTATTCACGGGGCTCAAAAAGAAAAATTGCTTAATACATCAGGCATGCCGGTGGCGATTGCCGCGGCTTCGCTCTCGGCCAGTTTGGCCGCATCCCAGATTTCGAAATGACTTCCCATCCCCAGCAACATGACATCGCGTGACAAGCCGACGGCGGTGCGCAATTCAGGCGCGATCAAGATGCGACCAGTGGAATCCATCTCGACATCGGAAGCGTTGCCTAGAAAAATACGCTGCCAGGCACGCGCCGACATCGGCCAGGCGGCAATCTGCTCGCGGTGCGACTCCCACACCGGACGTGGGAAGAACAACAGGCAACCATGAGGATGCTTTGTCAGCGTGATGTGTCCGTCACACTGCAATGCCAGCGCGTCACGATGCCTGGCCGGAATTGACATCCGTCCTTTGGCATCGAGATTTAGCGCTGAGGCCCCTTGAAACACCCTGCATTCCCCTTGGATTGTGATTTCAGTGACATTTATTGCAAAAACGGAGGCAGGAGAATCTTGATTTCATCCCACAAAACTGCACTTTTTTACACTGATATCCACTTTAGAGGATGCTGAATTTTCGGTCAAGTAATTAAGAATGATAAAAATAATGTTTTATCCAATGAAGTCAACGACTTAGAGAGTTTGCTTGATGCAATACTCAAATAGTAAAACCTTCAAAATGAAGGACTTATGAGTGACATTGAAAGTAGCGCCTGAGCTGAATCACCTGAATTGTTGACAACAACGGTTACAAAAGATAATTCCGAAAACAGCAATGACGAGACGCTGCGAACAAGGTCTCATGGATTCTTCAAAGAACTTGAGGGATGAAGGAACGGCGTGATATCCGCCCAAGGAAACCCGCAGCGGGGTTGAAGCGCTCGGACAAAGCTTGAACACGACCATTCCACTATCAGCAACAGTGAGTTGTGTTTAATCGGCTTTTTTGCGGATACAGCAACGGATAAACTTTGTTCATCGATGAGAGCACAGCACGACTGGATGCAACTCACCGAGGTGCAGAAGCCGGGTTGGACGTTGACCCAGCCGTGCCAGCTAAATACTCATTCACTTAATTGCAAATTAACTACTCTGGAGAAACACCATGAATGCCAAAAAATTGATCGCCGCAGTTGCCATGTTCGCCGCCGCAGGTTCTGTCTTCGCAGCCGACCTGATGCCTTTCCCTGAAATGGATAACTTCAAGTCGACACGCACTCGCGCAGATGTCCATGCCGAAGTAATGCGCGACCGCGACCAGATTGCTTTAGCACACGGTGACATTGGCGCGTTCGAGCAACCAGTTTCCACCACGACACGCCCTCGTCTTGCCGTGCGCAAGGAAGCGATCGAAGCCGCGCGCAACCATCGCTCAACGAATATCGGCGATACCGGTAGCTAATTGACATTGCAGTAACGCAAATAACCCAAAAGGGGGACGGCTCAAACGAGCCGTCCCCCCTTTTTTTATGCCTGCAGGCAGGCGAGTCCAGTCATCACAACCGGGAAGCTCGGATGCGCTCGGCGCGCCACGAATTTTTCCGGAACCGCCGCCGACGTGAATGTGGTCGCTGGTTTGTTTTACGCTTCCGACAGTCCAGCCAATTCGTCCGTTTTGACAATATCTAGTGCGCTTGCCGCATAAGCATCAAGCTAAAACACGAACTATTCCATTATCAGCAACAGTACGTTGTGTTTAACCGGCTTTTTTGTGGATGCCGCAACATATAGACTCTATTCATCGATGAGAGCACAGCACTACCGGATGCCACTCACCGAGGCGCAGAAGCCGAATCGGATGCCGATCCGGAAGTGCGAGGCCATTACTCATCTACTTAATAACAATTAACTACTCTGGAGAAACACCATGAATGCCAAAAAATTGATCGCCGCAGTTGCCATGTTCGCCGCCGCCGGCTCTGTCTTCGCCGCCGACCTGATGCCTTTCCCTGCAATGGATAATTTCCAGTCGACACGCACCCGCGCAGATGTCCGCGCCGAAGTACTGCGTGACCGTGACCAGATTGCTTTGGCCTACGGCGACATTGGCGCGTTCGAGCAACCAGTTACCACCACGCGCACCCGTCTTGCCGTTCGCAAGGAAGCGATCGAGTCCGTACGCAATCATCGCTCGACAGATATCGACTACATCGGCAGCTAATTAATATTGCAGCAACGTCAATTAACCGGAGGGGGACGGCTCAAACGAGCCGCCCCCCTTTTTTCATGCCTGCAGGCAGGCGAGTCCGGTTATCACAACCGGAAAGGCCAGGCTCCATCCGACCTAGTTGAACAGATCGAAGCGGATCGGCAGCGCCACATTGATGACGTAATCGGGCGTATTGCGCGTCAGACCGATGCTGGCCGAGACCGACAGCAGCGTATTCTTGCCGATCAGCGAGCTCGCACCCAATGTGAGTACACCGGCGCTCTGATCGCTGCCCGCCACGCTGACACCATTGATCCGGCTTGCTCTTAAGAATGTCTGATCAATGCCCACGCTCAATGAGGACTCCGGACTGGCTGCCAGCAACGCGGACAGTGACAGCCCAACTTGCGCACCGGGCTGGAATGCGCCTTTTTTGAAGGTGGATTCGTAGGCCAGATTGGCGGTCCACACCAAGGGGTCCTGACGCTTGAGCGCAGTCAGTTCGCCACGCATTTTTCTGAAACCGTCGCCGACGTGAATGTTGTCGCTGGTTTCTTTTCCGTTGCCGAAAGTCCAGCCGATTCGCCCGATCAGATCTGGACGCCAGTCCTGTTCACGCATCAGGGTTTTGGCCACTCCGAACGACAGGTCACCGACGCTTGCGCTGGCGGTGCGGGTCTCGCGTGTGCTACTGAAATCAACCGGCTCGATCAGCGATTGCCGGATCACACGGTACGGCAGCGTGACGTCGAGTTGCGCATCGGAGGGCAGGCCAAAGCGCGCTGTCACGCTGGTACCGACATCCTGTCGGCGCGAAACCGTGTTGCCGATTCCTAACTGGCCATCCTGCGCGATCAGCGCCGGGGTCTGCTGCTCGCTGTGCGCGTAACTCACGCCAAACTGCAGTTCGGCCTGGCCGGCTGGCAGCAATAAGGCACCTGATTGAGTGAGCGACCGTTCGAGTGCGCGCTCGGCGGCCAGCACATCGACCGCAAACATGGCGCTGGCGTTGGTGACCGCATTGGTGACCGCGTTGGTGACCGCGCTAGTAGCCATCGCTGGTTGTTGCGGCACTGCCGTCGGCAACTCATCATGTTCGAGCTGACGAACCTTTTCCTGCAGTGTCAGAATTTGCTGGTCGCGTTGCCGGAGTTGCTCCAGCAGCGCGGCCTGATCGTCGGCATGTGCAACGGCGCTGCCAGCAAGCAGCACACACAGCGCAACAGGCCAGCAGTGCGAACGGTTCATCGGATGGACTCCGGCGGCAAGGCCAGTAAATTGTCGACCGTCTGCAGACCATCACGGCGGCGAATCAAGAAGCCGATCCGGCCCAATTGCGGAAAATCGATCCAGGCCCGCAGGAATTCGTCGAGCGGCATGCTGCGGTTACCCCAGGCGGGGTCGGCCAGCACGGCACGGTGATTGACGCTACCGCGAAAAATGACGAAATGGTTGTAGCCGTGCAGGTTCACCGGCACCATCAGTGGCACCATCGGCGGCGCGTCGCGTATCAAATCATCCAGACCGAGATTGCCAAAACCCAGTCCGTCATAACCGCGCGACTGGGCATAGCGCTTCAGGTCGAGCAGCGAAAATCCTTCGCGCCGCCGAACCAGACCAGGGTCATCGATATATTCGCTGCGCCGCATCAGGCCAGTCGCGACTTCACGTTCGGTGACCTGCTCGCCGTGCTGAAAGCGCAGCAGCGTGGCCAGTGCCGCTGCGCCGCAGCTGAGATCGAATTTCTGGACAATCACATGCTGCTGCCGCATCTCCAGCAACGAGGTCACGACGCGCGGCGCGGCAGCTGCGACCGCCTGCACGTACAACAACGTGCAGGCCAGCGCTCGCCACGGAAGGAACAAGGTTGTCATCGATGCCGCCTAGCGCATTTTCAAACCTTTGCCATACAGCAACGTGACATTGATGCGTCTGTCCTGATAGGTATCGTTGAACGCAAACCGGTCGGTTTCATGAAAAAGCGTCGAGTTAAAAATCACGCAGCGGTTTTCGCGGTACGGCACGCGGATCGACTTGGCGCCGGACTCGCTGAGAAAGCGCCGGATCTGGGCTTCGTCACCGTTATATTTTTGAAAACTCCAGTCGCGTGGCGCTTCGACATCCCAGATCACCAGCCCACCGCGCTCCGGGTCCAGACAAGCCTGTTCGCGGGTGATCCAGAAGTTGACATTCACGGCGGCGAAATCAGCGTGCACGTTGATGCCCTTCATCGTGCTGTCGTACTTGAACGCCCACGCCTGTTCGAGCAGATTGCGGCCAAAAATGGCAGGAAACGTGGTCCGCAATTCTTCTGCAATACGCAGAATCAGCGGCGAAGCGAAGCCGTCCTTGAGCGTTGCGCCAAGATAACCGTTCGGGTATTCCTTCTTCCACACCGTGGCTTCGAGGCAGAAATTGCGAATCGCCTCCAGCGTTGGCTGCGCCAGGAAATCGTCCACCCAAACTACCTCTGGCCTGGACTCCAGATAGGCGCGTTCCAGCTGAACGATATCGAGCTGCGGATTCAGACACGGTCCGTTGAGCGCGACGGCGGCCGGCAGGTGTACAAGCCGGTTGTAGGACGGCGCAATACGGCTCAGCACGTCGGCGTCGATCGGCAAGTTCGTCGTGCTGTCTGCTGCCGATGACTGGCTAACCGACAGCGCGTCGAGCGCATCGGCATAGCCCGCAAACTCCGGTGCCAGCAATCCGCGCTCGCGCAACAAGGCCACCTGTTCGCGATCATGCTTGATCCGGTAAAACGGCACCGTCAGGCGTTCGCCGGGCTGGCGGCCATGATTCTGGTTCAGGTCGGCAGCTTTGCCCAGCAGCGCCAGGGCGTCATCAAAGCGTTGCTGATGAATACGTACCATCGCGAAATTGGAGTACACGTCGGCATCGTCAGGATTAAGCCGGACCGCCTGCTCGAAGCACTGGGCAGCCTGTTCGTCATCGCCCCGTTCGTGCAGCGCAATGCTCAGGTTGGCGAATGCATGCGGATGCGACGGGTTCAAGGCTGCGGCCCGGCGGAAAGCGGCAATCGCCTTGTCGTGCAGCGTTTGTTCGAGCAGCACAACACCCAGATTGGACAAGGCATCGGCGCAATCCGGCGACAGATCGATGGCGCGCTGGTAAGCCGCGATGGCGTCGTCGGCTTGCCCCATGTCCTGCAATGCCACACCCATGCTCAGATAGTTATCGCTGGTTTCCATGCCGAGACTGATGGCCGAGCGACAGGCAGCGGCCGCATCGCCGGGGCGACCCAGCGTCATCATCACCCGGCCCAGATCAGCATGCGCCTCGGCATAATCCGGCTTGAGAATGGTGGCAACCCGCAACGCGCTGGCGGCATCGTCGCTGCGACCCAGCTGATTGAAACAGACGCCGAGGTTGGCATGCGCTTCGGCATAATTGGGCCGCAAGGCGAGTGCGTGCCGGAACGCCTCGATCGCTTCGTCGAGCCGCCCCTGCAGACGCAGGATCACTCCCAGATTGGCATGTGCCTCGGTGAAGCGCGGCTGCAGCCGAATCGCATTTTGCAGCGCGTCAATGGCTTCGGCGGAGCGGCCGCGTTCCTGCTGCAGCACACCCAGATTGGACCACGTCTGCGCCTCATCGGGTGCCAGTTGAATGGCCTGACGGAAGGCACCGATGGCATCGTCGACCTGCCCCAACGATTGCAGCGCGATGCCCAGCATCGCGTACGCTTGCGGCCATTCTGGCTGCAGCGCGATGGCGCGCGCATACGCCGTCACGGCACCGCTCAGGTTGCCGGCCTGCTGCAAGGCCATCGCCAGTTCGACTTGCGCCTGGGCGTCGTCGCAATCAAGTCCGGGTTCGATTAACGGCATTACATGGAAAGAGGCGACAAAGTCGGTCGCGGCGGCGGGCACGGCATTGCTGGACCGCACCGCATGTTCGGCAATTGACGAGTTCATAGTCATGTTGATGTTCATGTTCATGGTGGCACCTTTCAAATCGAATCGGTCTGCGTCAAAGTGATGGCCAGAGTGGCCGCTGGGCGCTGGAGGCGACGGCTTGCGCTGCGGGCTTGCCAGCCAGTTGCCAGGACAAGCATAGGCATCGGGAGCGTGGAAATCTGTGAGTAAACTCACGCAATATGCACACGCAATATGCACACGCAATTAGCGCGAGCAATTAGAGCGAGCAATTAAAGCGAGCCGCAAGCGCAAGCGATTGACAATGTCTGCGATGCGCCTACCAGCCGCGAACCGCATGCACCATCCGGCGCAGACGCTCGATGTCGAGGATGACGATGCTGTGTTCTTCCCGGCGGATCAGCTTGTCTCGCACCAGTTCATTCAATTCACGCGTGACGGCTTCGCGGTGCGTGCTGATCATGTTGGCCAGATCGATGTGGGTTGGCGCTGGTGTGATGATGGCCTGATTGGTCCCGGACAGTTGATCTCTGGCCAGCTGCAACAACGCGGCATGAATCCGGTTGCGCACCGCCAGTGTGCTGAAATCAAACACCCGCTCGGTGAGCCGGCGCACCTGGCCGCTCAGCCGGCGCAGGGTCGCCACGGCAATCGGGTGATTGGTCTGGATCAGGTCTAGAAATGCTGCCGCCGGCATGACCGCAAGCAAGGTATCGGTCCTTGCCACGCCAGTCGCAGACCGGCGCAGGCCATCAATGGCCGCCAGTTCGCCGAACATGTCGCCGGCATTCAGGTCGCCCAGAATGACCTCATGACCGGACTTCGAATAGTGGGTCAGTCTGATCGCGCCCTGGATAATGAAAAAAATACTGTTCCCGTCATCCTGGTAATGCAGGACGACTTCGCCCGCAATCGCATTGCGCCATTGGCAACGGCGGCCGATGTCGTCCAGATCGGCCGGTTGCAGGTCGCGAAATTCGGTAATCACGGCCAACAGCGAACTGGCCGGGCCGGAGCGCTTCGTTTTGGTCAGCATGACAACTCCTGCTGTGGTCGCCCGTCAGGGGCAGGACTCCATCCATAATTTGCGCGCGCTGCCACCCACAAAGACCACGCAAAACGGATTGCGCTTGCCGGCCACGATCGTCAACGGCGTAATGTCGTAGATATCCATCGTCAGTTTTTCTCGCGCCGGATCGATCAGGCGAAAACTGCTATTGGGCCCTTCCGGCACGAACGGCACGACGTTGCCGTTGACATCGATGGCCAGCAGATAAGCAACATTTTTGACGCCGAGCCGGTCAGTCAATTTTTTGCTGAAAGTTTTTGGCAGTTGCGGCAGCTGCGGCTCCTCTCTCGAGACCGCAGATTCAAGGTCTGCCGCCGGGGCCAGTGTGCTGACCAGCGCAAGACAAAGTGCCGCGGGCATCCAGCGCCGCAAGGAAGGAAAAGTCAGGGTGCGTGTCGCAATCATCAACGGACTCCATCGGTGGTTAAAAATGCGTGAGGCGGTGTGTGTCTAGAAGGCGGCGGTGAGCTGGATGACGACACTTCGGGCGGGAATGAACGGTGGACTTTGTTGTGCCGGGGTACGGAAATTCGCATCCTGATAGCGGAATTTCCGGTCCAGCAGATTCCTTCCTTCCAGTGTGATCGTGCCCATCCGTGCCGGCAGGCGCAAGCCAAACGCCGCATTGAGCAGCGCGAAGCAATCCGTGTTTTTCTCGATTAACTCGCCATTGATCGAGTCAACGCGCTGGCGCACGGCAGTCGCGCCGATCCGGGCAAATACGCCGTTTGGTTGAAAGTAACGCACGCCAACGCTGGCGGTATTGGTCCGGATCAAGCTCGGGCCGAACAGTAACGCCGATTGCCGGTCAAAACGTTCGGCCAAGGCTTCACCGTCCACCGTCCAGCGCGGCGCGATTTGCCAGCCCAGCGACAGGCGCAGCGCTTTTTCGTGTTGTGTCTCGGTGTCGGTCAGCGCGTTATCCGCCAGAACCGGCAAGGCCAGTCGCCGGCGCGAGGCTTCGAGTTGCAGATTGACGTCCGGCGTGGCTTTCAACTCCAGCGCCACGGCGTCGCGTCTGGCCCGGCTGCCGTTGCCCTCGTCAAAAAATTGATTGAAGCCGCTGACTTCGGTCGGCTCGATGGTTTGCTGCACATACAGCGCCGGCTTGACGGTCTGGAAGCTGGCCGTGCGCAGCATCAGGCGCGGCGTGATTTGCCATTGCAGGCCGAGTTTGGGGTTCCATTTCTGCTGGCGGAAATCAGCTTCGGCATAGTCGTCGAAACTCGCTCCAACGGTCGCGACCACGTCCCCGGACAGGCGTATCCGCCCGTAGCCATACGCATTCCAGCGGCTGCGCGTGAACTGGTTCGGTGTATCGAAAAGGTTTTCGTGTACGTCAAAACGGTAGTAACCGGCACCCGTCACCAGATTGACCCACGAAAAACGTAACTGCTGCTGCACTTCGAACTGGTCGCCCTGATCGCGGGAGTTCAGGCTGGTCAGGCCGTCGGTGTCGAAGCGCTGGCGTTCGTCGGCACGGGTATGGATCAGCGAGACCAGCGTGTCGGCATTGCTTGCACCGGCCCAATGAGCACCGAGGCGAGCGCTCGACTGTTCCAGCGTGCGCCGGTAAACCTCGGAATAGCGACCCGGCACAATATCAAGCGAGATGTCGCCGTGCTCGGTCGCCCGATGGCTGAATTCGGCTTGCAGGTTCAGACGCGGTGACAGCGCAAACTGGACGAAGGCGTCGCCGACGGTGTGGCGAATCGCGTTGTTGACGCGAAACCCTTGCGTGTCGAAATGAAAGCCGCCCACACTCCAGGACAACCGGTCCTGCACGCCGGACAGTACTGCCTCGCCCGCGGCCGTGCCTTGTGTGCCCGCTACCGCCGAGGCCGCCAGTTGTGTGGCATTGCGTTCGAAGAGCGGATTGAATTCGTTGAAGGCGGGCATCACCGGTCCATTCAGACCCGGCGTATTGATGTTCGAAAACGCAAGCTTTGGTTGCACCGGATTGATATTGAGCGGTTGTAGCAACTGGGCTTGCAAGCGCTCGCTGACGCTGGCGATTTCATGCCGCTCCAGCCGCGCATACGCATCGGCCAGAAAATGGTGGCCGGAATAATTGGACGCATCGGCGGCCAGCGACTGGGTCGCTTCGCTGACCGCAAAACGCTCGAAGGCCAGGTCATCGTAAATCCTGGCGATGCCGGCCAGACGACTGGCACGGTCCGAGTCGAGCAGCAATTGCGAGCGGTACACGGCGCGGTTCTGATTGAGGGCAATCGATTGTTCGAGGTCGGCGAGCGCTTCGACCGGCCGGTTTTCACTTTGCTTGCGCACGGCGTCGTAGAGCCACGGCGTCGGATCGTTCGGGTCCAGCGTCTTTGCCAGTTGCAACTGTGTGGCGGCCAATGCATTGCGCTTCTCCTCGAAATACGCCTTGCCGAGATAGCTGCGAATCAGCGCATCGAGCGGGTCGAGGCTGACGGCGATGGCGATATCGGTACGCCCAAGACCGAGCTCACCGTTGCGGATTTTTGCCAGACCCAAGCCCAGACGTGGCAGCGGATCGGCTTGATCGAGCGCGATGGCGCGCTCGAAGGCGACCATCGCTGGTCCGGTTTGCATCTGCGTCAGGTGCGCGAAACCCGATACCGCCTGGGTTTTGGCGAGCTGCGGATCGAGGCCGACGGCCGTGCTGGCGGCCTGTTGCGCAGCATCCAGATTGCCATTCGCCATCTCCAGTTCCGCCACGCGTGCCCACGCCAGTGCATCCTCGGGAGCGATGCGCGTGGCAATGCGAGCGCTGCTACGCGCGTCGTCGATCCTGAAGCGGGCCTGCTCGACATAGCTCTGCGCCAGCCAGGCCGCGGCCGATGGAGACTGATCGGCCGTGGCCCGGTGCGCAAACTCCAGTGCCGTCTGCGTGTCGTTTTGCACCAGCGCGATGATGGCTTTCAAGGCGTTGGCGCGACTGTCTGACGGATTGACAGAGAGCACCTGATCGAGTTCGCGTGCGGCTTCCTCGTGACGACCGACGGCGAGCAACTGGCTGGCATGATCTATCCGCCAGTTGCTGTCGTCTCCGATGCCGTCGACGTGTTGCAGGTCACTCCGGCGCGCCAGCACCGTCGGGTAATACAGCGCCCATTGCACCGCATCAACAGGTCGGATCGTGACGGTTTTTTCTGGTCTCCGGCCCGTCGCGGCGATGCCGGCTTCGCCGTCGGCCAGCACGATCCGGCCATACGGATTGTCGAGCGCGACCCGGCCCTCGATGACGGCAACCGTCGCGGCGGCGGTGTCGACGCCGATGGCAAACTCGGTGCCTTCGATATTGGCGTTGACGAAGGGAGTCTTGATGCTGAAGGGTTGCGGGGTTCGGGTCATGACGTGAATCGCGCCTAGCAACAGCTCGATCAACGAATGTTGCCGGTCCTCCAGCGCGCTGATCGTGACGGTGGTTTTCTGGTTCAGGCGCAGCGTTGTTTCGTTCGGCAGCAGCAACGCCGCCCGGCTGGAGAGACCCACCCGCAGCCTGTCCTGCGGACACAACACCATACCGGTGCTGGCCGTCTGCCACCCGGCCGGTTCCGAGCGCCACAATTCGACCGTGCCCTGCAATGAAACCAGACGGGCAACCGGCAGCGCGCACCGGTCGGCGGCGAGCGCGACCTGTCCGGACAGAATCCAGACGATGAGCGCCGGCATGATCCATCGCACGCGACGGTGCGGACGCCCCGACCGATTGGCATGGGCAAACAATCCGATGCACAAGAGCATTAGCAGAGAGGTAGTGATTGGTTCCGTCACGCGCACCCTTTCAGCGTTTCGCGTTCGACGACATGTCGTCGTGCCTTTTTCATCATCGCTACATGGAGATTTTTCGAGGTTGTAGTTGGGTTGTAGTTGGGTTGTAGTTGGGTTGTAGTTGGGTTGTAGTTGGGTTGTAGTTGGGTTGTAGTTGGGCTGTCGCCACGTTGCCGCGCCCAAAGCGCTATTTCTCGTCAATAGGGATCACAGCATTCCACGGCTGCGTTGGCGCTTCAGTGATATTTCGCACACATTGGCGTAAATAAAAGTGCGACGGGCCATCTGCTGGCATGACCTCGAGGATTCCGGAGAACGCCGCCAGGGCTTCCTGCCAACGCTGCCGACGGAACGCGTCGAGCGCGCCGGCGAAGGTATCGCACAGCCAGCTATCCTGCCTCGTTTGCCGCTCACGCCGGGCGCGCAGTTCGATCACCGTGACAGGGACCGATTTGCCTGATAGTAAAAATGCGCCAAGCGGACGCAGCACGAACTCGTCCAGCCCGTCGGTCACCGCGGCTGCTGCCAGCACCGCGGTGCCCAGCTGCCGGTTCAGACTCTCGATGCGGGAAGCGGTATTGACGGTGTCGCCGACGGCGCGATATTCGTAATGCTGGCCGGCACCGACGTTGCCCAATGTCAGCGGCCCGACATCAAGCCCGATGCGGGTTGGCAGCACCGGGCTGGCCGTACCGGGCTGGCGAAGGCTGCCAATATTGTGCTGGATTTCCAGCGCCGCATTGCAGGCATTGGCACGCAAGCGTCGATCCGCGTCGTGGCCAGTCCAGATTGCCAGCATCGCATCACCCTTGACGTCGGAGACAATGCCGCCATACGCCGCGACCGGTGCAAACAGGGTGGCGTAATACCGGTTCATTAACGCCGTCAGAGCGACCGGCTCCATGATCTCGGCCAGGCTGGTGTAGCCGGCGGCATCGGTGGCCAGACAGACGCCGTGACACAACTCGCTGGCAGCGTCGATCGCGCGCGCCTGGCCAGCCAGTTGCTCGACCATTGCCGGCGGGATGAAATGACTGAAGGC